>JAGRJR010000009.1 GCA_020442635.1 Lysobacterales bacterium | reverse complement strand
CATTTTCATTCCTGTTGAACAAAATTTTCAGCATACCCTTCACCCGTTGTTTATTGGTCACAACATGTGGATAGAATTTATTGATGTTGTTAATTTTAATTAGTTCCATTAGACAAAATCATCAAATCTCGGTGCCAATTTTTGGAAGAATTTATTAGATATTAACAATAAAACCGTAGCAAAGATTAATATATAAATCATCGCTACCCAGTTCAGTTGATTAATACCAAACACCACATCATGTATAAAATTGATAATTGGTAACAAAGGGTTAAATGAAAAATAAAACTTTATCTTCTCTGGAATAAGAGACCAAGCATAAATAATTGGGGTACAAAAAAACAACAATGGTAGGAGCGCAGATACGATTTGTTTTAAATCTCGATAAAACACATACAAGGCAGAAAACAATAAACTTAAGCCTACGGCTAAAAGAAATAACAAGCCTAATGGGACAAGTAACAGAATCAAATTAACAGATACTGGGAGTTTGCCTAATACACCCAATAATATCAAGATAGCCAAAAACCCAATGCCGTGCAAAATAAAGTTTGCTGTAGTGCCAGCTAAAACTACTTGTCGCAAATCTATTTTTACTTTTCCAAGCAAATCCTTACGCGATACCACTGATGTAATTGAATTTAAAATAGATTCAGAAAAAGCCATCCATGGCCACAATCCAATAGCAAGGTAAGCAACAAAAGTATCTTCCGGTAACTCCGGCACCCTCGCTTTAAATATAATCCCAAATACCAGGTTATATATTAAAAGTGAAATGATAGGATGTACGACAATCCAAAGCAAAGCTGAGGAATTTCCAAGATACCTATCAGAAATTTCCTTCCTTAGAAAAAATTTAAACACTCAATCTTCAAACAAAACTTGATATCTTTCAAAAACATGTGTTGCCACTTCATGATTAACTTCAAGTTTAAATTTTGCCTTGGAGTCAATCACTCTTTGAACCCTTTCTTGAATTATTTCAGGCAATAATTTTTCTGTCAATTTTTCTTTAACGTCCGCAAATTCAGGGGCAACTTGATTAATAATATTGTTAATTCTAACTATATAATAATTTCCATCGTATTTGAAAATTTTAGGAATCACACCAATAGATTCATAAGCAAATACTGGCTCTGCAAAAGGATATGAAAAACCACCTTTTTGAAATTCTTTTAAATGACCTTGGTTGAGTTGAACGCTTTCATCATTCGAAAACTTTAAGGCAACTTCACTAAAATAAGATTTATCATCATGCATCAGTAAGTCATTTAAAATATTCTTAACCAATGATGCATCATTTTGTTCACTGTTAATCTTTATGAGTGAAATATCTCTTTTTTCAGGTTTAATGTACTCGGCTTTATGTAAAATGAAATATTCATTTAAATAAGTATCAATACCATCATGTAACAGTTGATCCTTAAGTAATTCTGACATGCGAATAAACTTCTCTTTTTTTACAATGAAGTTTTTAACATTTTGATACGCAGTTTTTTCATCCAATCCAAGTTTTTGATAAAACTCTTCATCAAGATCGTTAGTCATGTCATTTACAACTTCCTCGATATTGCTGAAAATCACATGATTTTCCAAATCGTTTTCAGTTATAAAATCATTAACTATGTTGATATTCAACATAGTTATTAGATTTTTTTCCATTTGATTCTTATCAGTGATGAAACCATATCTCTTCTCTGGCGGTAGCAGATAAACATAAGCGTCCATATCAGATATTGGAACAAAGGAATCCCCTTGTTCCAATATCTTATCACTGGTGTCATACAACAAAAACGACAGTGCAAGATAAATAAATATCATCTGACTTAATTTCCGTTATCTGAAACTTCATTGAAAAAGATTTGACATGACTGGTCAGTAGTAAACAAGCATCTACCTTCATTACTATCAAACGGGAATTGATCGTGAATAAAGTTTAGATAATATGTTTTATTAGGTTCAATAATACAATAATTACTTCCAGCACCTGGATCTGTAGATATCAAAAATTGAGAAAAACTGCCAGGGTCAGCCAATATAACACATGTTGCTGTTTGTTGATTAAAATCGCCAGGGCATTCACTGATTGAAACTGTATTAACCCAAACAGCATCAGCGCTTGATGGCGTTGGATAAAATTGTATTCTACGATAAAAATTTTGTTGTGACGTACTGAAGTTTGACAGAATCAACATTTGATCTATGCTATATGTGATTCTCGCATTGGTGTTCGTACTGGCTCCAAAAGGTTGATTATCATTAGCTGCAGTGTAAGTCATGGTCTTTGCAACCTGAGTTGCCAGTGGGGGAGTGACAACACTTGCACAACTCGGATTAGAATTTATTGTAACTGATACTTGTTTTGTGGTCGTTCCATATTGATTACTACAAGACAGTTTATAGGTACTGGTTGCAGCCACTGAAACAACCTCAGTATGCAGACCATTAGAAGAGGCTTTATTATTACTCCAACCATTACTTGCTGTACAAATTGTTGCATCATTCCCAACAGTCCATGATAAAGTACTATTTCCTGGGCTTGTTAACAGCGTTGGGCTTGCAGAAAGTGTAAGTGTCGGCGCTGAACCAGTTTGAGTCGTTTGGGCTTCATAAAATGTAATGCTGTCTTCAATTGTACTGCCTGTTCCGTATACCTCATCACAACGTATTTGATATGTTTTCGGCAATGAATCCAAAGTGGTTGATGTCTGATCAATTCCATTGGCAGAGCTAATGCCCGAGCTGCTCCATGCAGCAGCGCCATTTTTAAATTCACAATTTTCAACAAAGGCTTTTGCATAATGAACAGTTACATTGTCGCCAACATTATAATGATAGTCATCTGTTGCATATAAGCTAACGAAACCAGGCGGGTTCTGCAGTATTACCAAATCATCTGTACTAGTGACAGTAACATTACCGTTATCACGATTGATGGTCACATCACCAGTAATATTTATTTCATCAGATGAGTTCGTAAATAATATTTTTTCAGCATTCACAGCAAAAAAAACCAAACTTAATGGTATTATTAATCTATATTTTCTCATTTCAATCTCATTTGTTATAATTCAAGCCGATTATACAACAAATAATGTTAATTTATTATTCAAAAAAAAAGGCAAGATTACTCTTGCCTTTTTTAATTTCAATACAAAAAGGGTATTATTGTGATTGAATCATACCTTTATGTACGAATAAGCCAGCGTATTGAGCCAACAAACCTTCACCTGCACCAGCGTTAGTGAATTGTTGTGCAGCAAAACCAGCTACTGGCAAACCAAGATAACCGTTAGCATCTACATAAGTAGCGAAGTTAACTCGTGCCCAACCATTTTCAGTAGCGTGACCTACAGAAGGAGTTCTCACTGTAGTTAAGTTGTCTGAACCCAAAACACTTTTAACTGTAGTTTCTGCATTTGGACGTAAGAATCTTAACACATTGGCTTCGAAACAGAAGTCTGGGTTAGTACCAGCTGGTGGCTCAGGAGAAATTGTACCGCCTTGTGGTACTTCGATTTGCTCTTCACGATCCCACAATGTAATTGAAAACTCATGACAAGAATCAGTACCAGTCCAAGGATTAATGAAAGGAGGCTGTACAATAGCACCATTCACGTGTGGGTTTTTAGTTGGGAAAGTAATAACCCACTCAGTTTTACCAGCAACAAATGAATCAAGTGCATACTCATTGTAAATTTCAGCACGTTGGAACAAACCAGAAATAGCTTCTGCACCACTTGGGTAAGTCAAAGCAGCGATTTGACCTTCGTCAAAAATCAAGATGTTGGTGTCACCTGAAGCAATAGAAGGCGCCAAGTTACCTGGTCTGGTGTGTGAACCTTGTCCACCTACCCAAAAATCGTCGATAGCGATGGCGTCATAAGTCATAGCAACACCTTCGTTAACATTAACCATACTGGCTGAACCAAACAGTCCACCTTCAGTTAAATCACCAACTTCTGAATATACACCGTCATCCCAATCAGATTCAATTGAATCACAATCTGAAGGAACACCAGATCCACCATGGTCTGAATAAGCGTAAGTATCAGTTGTGTCTGGATAAGTGGCCATTTCCAAAATCTCAAAGTGACCTTCTGTCGCTCTGTTCATGCCAACGTTACCTTCAGCTACTGCCAATGGATCAGTTGTCAACATTGCAAATGGTAAAAACTCTTGACCAGCTTTTGGCAAGTAAGGTGCACAAGACTCATCAGCTGTTCTGTGTTCACCGTTAACTACATTACCTTCACCGTCAACAACTGCTGTCAAAACACCAGTCCAAACGTCATAAGCTGACAAGTAAACGTTAAAGTCAAGCACCTCAATGGTGTTCTCGCCTTCTAAGAAACGTACTTTGATGGCTTTAGTATCTTCTGTAGTATTTACAACAGAGTAGTTAGTATCCAAACCGTTTTTAACAGTGTAGTATGGATAAATCAATACTTCACCAGTACCTTCCGGATTGATGTGTTGAGCTGCATTAGCCATACCAGCAACGCCAGCAAGACCTGCAACAACACCCATAGTTAGTTTATTTTTTTTCATTTCTAACTCCAAATTAAATAAAAATATCAGGGCTATTTCAAAATATCCCCGCTCATATGAACGAAGCTATACAAGATAGCAATGTGCATCTTAATTTATATGTAGGCGTTTAACAAGAACTTTTTCACTAAAAATAAGCAGATTATCATCTATAAGATATTTAAAATTCTTTCCACAGTCTTTCAACTACCTTATTTAAAATTCTTAGGTGTAATTTCAATATTTTAGATTGAGGATAACCTTTTGTATGTTTTTTTAAATGATTGGCAAACACATCAGTCCGGTAAATTCTTACCTAGATGTTTTCCTGTGCTTGTCAATAATCCCTTATAACATTCATGGAATTTTGTTGTTTTTATTTCCAACTCAAGGCAGCACATCCGTTTACCACCTTGCCAACCCAAAATGAGACCTACTGTTATTTCATGGATCAATAATGTAGGATTAATTGGTGTTTTTAATTTTGTGAATCGATTATTTGTGCATTATTCAGGTTCAAAACTTTATGTTACCTAAACAACCACTTACCGTTCCTTAGGTACCAAATACCATTTCCCTTTTACCTGTATCCAGTCTTCCACAACCACTGATTCTGTTCCCACTGTTCCCATACTTCGTCTTGGAAAAGTATAGGTATATGCCACTTGAACCTGTACTTTACACGTAGACACTGTATCAGTATCTGAATCTGTTTCACATTGCGCGCTTTTATATTTACCGGATGTCCAGTTCATATTAATTTTTGCAGTTGCAATTCGATTCCTATAACTGAGTAAGTTTTCAATTTTTTTATAACCCGGTGAAAAATACTCATATGCTTTTTCTAAATCGTTTTCAACCACTGCTTGCCATCGGTTATTAACACTGGTTTCAAGGTCTTCCGATTTTTTACAACCAGGTAAAATCATCAAGACTAATAAAGTACACATTAATTTATTCATTGGTCATTCTCATTGTTATTGTTTGATTTTTTTTCGATAGGCTTGAGACCTTGAAATTTCTTGGCATATTCTCTGGTTACCATTCGAGCCTGTTCAGGGTTAGCTATTACTGTTGGTGTAATAAGCAACAACAATTCTGTTCTGTTGTTTGATTTGTTTTTACTGCCAAAAGCATTACCAATAACTGGTATTTTACTTAGCAAAGGAAATCCTGAACGTGACTGCCTGTTTTCATCACTTATCAAACCACCCATGACAATGGTATTACCACTTTGCACAGCAATCTCAGTAATTAAAGCCCTTGTGGTAATCGGTGGTGTAGCAGTTGATCCTGGTGGCAAGGATTTTGCATTACTGACATCTTGAGAAATTTCAAGGTACACCAAGCCGCCTGGATTAACTCTGGGCGTAATATCAACCTGTACACCAGTTTGAATGAACCTTGTGTTTTGTATGGTACCATTATTGGTACCACCACCATTATTAATAGTTCCAACATTTGTAATAGGTATCTGATCGCCAACATTAATGGTAGCGTTTTTGTTATTTAAAACCATGATAGAAGGTGAAGATAAAATAGCAGCCCTGCCTTCTGACTCCAATGCAGAAACTCTTGCCATTGCGTTATTTTCCACCAGATTATAAAAGGCTCCTGTAGTTCCATTAATTGAAGCCCCAGCCGTTGAAAAATTATAAAATTTACTGGTTCCACTCTCACCGCCTGAACTAGGCACCTGATCACCAAACAGCAACTCTACGCCATGTTCTAAAGATCCGTCCAAGGAAACTTCAATGATTTTCATTTCTAATAACACCTGTAAAGGCTCTATATCTAATCGCTCGATCGCAGACAAGATTTTTTCATAATCACTCACACCGGCCTTAATCAGCAATTGGTTAGAATCCTCAATGGCTGAAATATGTATGTCATTATCTGAGTTATTGTTAGTTCGCCGTTTGGTTGTATTGGTTTTCTTTGCATTTTGGGAACTCACCTCACGGCCTTCTTGGCCAGGTACCACACTGCCACCACTTGCTTTAGCAGAGCTTGATCCGCCAGAGCCTCCAAATACATCGCTTAAATAACCAGCCAAATCGTCGGCTTTGATGTTTTTAACACTGTAAACGTACAAGTTTGAGGCACCATCTGCATCGGCGCGATCCAGGCGATCAACCCATACTTTGGCCTTGTGCAAGTAATCTTCTTGTGGTGTAATCACCATAACAGCATTCAGTCGCTCTAAAGGTAAAAACCTGAACATACCTGCCAATGGATTTTCCGCCCCTTCTCCGAACAAAGCCTCCAACTCGGTAATGATGTCATTGGCATCCACCCTTTGCAAATAGAATATCCCTGTGGACATTCCAGCCAACCAATCAACGTCAAAAATTTCAACTGTATGTAGATAATTGCTTAACTCGCTCGCTGTACCAGACAGGAAAATGATGTTTCTCGAATTATCGGCTTTAACTACGGCGCCATCCTTTGCATACGGTGCTAATATTTTTTCCATTTCTGTTGGTGACACATATTCCAAAGGAACAGCCAACACCTGAAAACCTGCTTTGTTTTTTGCCTGGCTGAATTTAGGGGTCAACAATCCTTTTATAGCCTGATTTTGTGGCAACACATGATATCGATCACCCACCATGACCAGTGCTGCATTATTCCAGCTTAACATCATCTCCAAAATTGGAATGAGTTGCTCCTTGGAAATAGGCTTGGCAGTAGCAAATGTAACTTTACCATTCACACCAGGGGCTAAAACATAATTTTCTTTCAAAACCTGGCCCAAGATAAAGTGCACCACAGCTTGCAGTGACTCGCCCTCAAAATTAAAAGTAATCTCTCCTTGCTCCGAAACAGGTTTGTCTTTACGGGCGGCGGCTTCAAAATTGATGAACTCTCCGGTACCTGGAAAATATTCTACATCTTCTCTGCTGGCTTTTACTTCACCACCTTCATTAAATACTTCACCTGAATAAGCCGTTGATTTTATGCCTTCAAGATAATTGGAGTTATCCAGTTCTGCAGTTAGATCCTTAGGTTGTGACACACAGCCCGCCAAGGCAAAAAAACCAATTGTCAGTGTAAATGTTCTGGTTAAATTATTTATCATTATTTATTTCCTTTCTTTGCTGCATTGGCTCTCATTTGAGCCCTTCTTTCAGCAATTTTTCTGCGAATTTCTTCGGCACTGTTCTTTGTTTCTTGAGGTTCGGTTTTATCTTGACCGTTTCCTTTGTTGTTTTTATTTTTTTTGTTATTATTTTTTTTGTTATTGTTTTGTACGACCTGAGCATTTAATGTGCCATCAAAAACGTCCAACTCCAAGCTCACTGGTTCCTCACCTTCAGACACAAAGGTAACAAGCCTGGGTTCAATCTGATCGACTACCCACAAACCTTGTTCACCAGGTAATGGCATACCCTGTTCCAAAGTCACTTTCTCATTGGTCAGTTGATCTAACACCATGGCATATTTTGTTTCACCCATTATCATGATACTGGTGACTTGTGCTTTCAGAGGTTCTGCCACAACTGCTGGCACCTCGTCAATTACTTCACTTTCAGCTTCACCTTCATAGGGCAATCTGTCGAGGTTAAACAATGGCGCCAAGGTGATTTGCTCTATCAGCTCTTCCCCAGTGATTTTTTTAACCTGCTCTTGTTGGGCTTCTAATTGTGGCAAAGAATCAGCATTAAATGTCTCGGGCTCCAAAACACTTACTGACTTACCCCAACCAAACAACTGCAGAGCAGCTACCAGCATTAAAAACCCGATTACAATCATCAATGAATTGGAGAATAAATTATTTTTCATCTTTCACTTCAACGGGAATCTTTAAATAAGCAAACAAATCAAATCTAATTTCAAGATTTTCTGGCGGTGGCGTTTCTTTCATGTTTTTTCGATACCGGTTCTGATTCCTTGACTCAATTCTTAAATCAGTCACAAATAATGACGGTGTATTACTTTCAATTGAATCAAGAATTTTTACCAACACTTCAAATTGGCAGCGCATTCTAACACGCAAGATGATTTTTTCAAATTGCTCAGGCTCCCTATCCTGCGTAGGCGACTGACTGATGATTTGACAATCCGAAGGCTCTTCTGACTGTTGATTTACGATGTTTTTGAATATGGAGGTGATTTCAGCATTACCCAAGTTTTGTGAATCTGCATTCAAAAACTCATTGTTTGAGCCCACCTTTGACTTAACCTCTTGTAGCATTTCACTCAACTGCGGCGTTTTAGCCGCCTCATTGATGAGACGTTGTCGTGTGTCATTCAAGGTATCCACTTGTTCATTCAAACCGGCATGGTCCACAAAAAACCAGTGGAAAAACAAAAAATAAACAATCACCAAAACCAGGATCAATACCAAGACGGCTGACCACTTACTGACTCTAGAATCAAGCTCCATCATTGCCCTCCTCATTTTGTTCTTCAGCTGGTTTAAGCTCTGATTTAATTGTGAATTTTTCTTTGCCAGTACGTCCTTGAGTCACGTTGCCTATGATTTGTGGCTCATACCATAAATCTGACTGATTCAAGATGGGAACCAAGGCATTGGCGTTGTCAGATTCACCCACCACCTCAAGTTTTTCTTGATCAACCACTATTCGTGTCAGAAAGGTGTGCTGGGGGATTTTTTGTGTTAACTCTCCTAACATCATCACTCTGGAAGGCAATGACTTCTTTAAATTACCCAAAAAATTTGCGGCCTTTATTGAGTCATTAAGCTGTGTTTCAATCATTTTAGCGCGGCGAGCATCTTTTCTGAGCTCTTCCACCTGCGCCTCCAAAGACAGTATTTTGCCTTTTTTATTTTGTAATGAAGTGTACATCACAAAAGCGAGCATGATTAAAGCCACGGCCATCAGGCCCGCATGCCATTTCAAACTGCTCCAATCCTTTTTTCTGCGCGATTCCTTGGGAAGCAAATTAACACCGAGGGTTTGTGGAGCCTGTTCTGTCCCCACATTTACATCAATAGCAGAAAGCAACACCCCTTTAGACTCAGTTTCATCAATGATGTCCTTCAACACTTGTTTTTTGACCGCAGTTAATAATACTGGAAATTTTTCACTGCCTTCTTCAATCATTCCTTTGCGAAAATCATATGCGATATCCTCAGCACTGAAGGGAATGTATTTATCAAGCTCATACTGCAACACTGATCCAATGTCATTGGCAACAACCACTGGCATAGCGATTTCACGACTCAACACCTGTTTTTCATCAATCAGATAAGTCACCGCAGTTTCTTGGTCTGAACCTGCCACATAATGGTTCAATTTATGCCACCATTCTTTACCAGCAACAGAATCATCAAATTCAACCGGTTGAAACACGTCTTGTTGTTGGTGCCAGATACTGACTTGCTCTTCACTATCTGCCTGACATATCAACACTTCTTTTGAATCAGGGAACAGTTTTTCACGGTAACGTTCCGGCATCATATGCTTCATTTCCCCAGTCCACCAATCATAGAATGCTTTGATCCCAGAAGTTTGATACCACTGGTTAATCGGGTCTGTTATTTTTTCTAAATAGTTTGTCATTTATGTTCGTTGTCTCTCCAGCGGACCACCCTAAAAGGCCGTCCCTGTAAATTACCACCCATACGAATGGTGGCATCAATCTCCGCAAATTGCTTGTTGGGTAAAGTTGCTTTGGCCACGATACTGAAAGTGGTGCCACCACCTCGCAATTGACCACTATATCCTTCAGCCAATATTGGCAACGGGGTATTCACATCCTGAATCTCATGGCGCTGGACTATATAATCATCAGCCATTTGTCCGGTGATACCGTCTATTGCCATCAAAACTTCCCTGGGAGCAAAAGCCAAATTAATATTACTTCTTCCCGAATAAACGGTCAAAGCAGGTTCAATTTTACGATACAGCTCATAGTCCATATCCATGACTTGAATAAGCTCTGGAACTGTATCAAATGGGGCATCTTTGGCACCATGTCGATAACCAGCAGCAAAATAATCACTGTCTTCTGCACCAGCCAAACTGACTTCTTCATCCGCATCCTTCCAGTCCTTAATTTTATCGACCAAGGCCAGAGCTTCATCAAATTCAACCCCTACTGAGGCAAACAGTCCGACCAAAAGTTCCTCATTGGCCTGATTCAAATCAATTTTACCTGATTCATCCGTAATTTTTATTTCAATTTTGGCACCATCCAACTCCATTTCATAACTTCTTCCATCAGCTATCCAGCGGGTTTCGGGGTCTGGGTTTCTTAATTCATACACCGCTCGATGCAAACCGGCTTCAGCAAAAAATCGGGCTTGTGCCTTGTTAAACAATATCCTTGATTGCACACTTTCTGTTCTAGCTGACAAAGCAAAACTGCCTGCGATGATGCTCATTAACAAAGCGACCCACAATACCAAAACCAGTGCAATTCCCTGTTGTCTGCGCATCAGTTAATCTCCCTTCTGCTGCGATTTTGCAGCATATTCAAGGTACTGCGTCGTTGCGAAGTGGGTGCACCATCAACTTGTAAGGCAATTTGCAACAACGGCCAGGGTTCTTTGGCCTGTTCGCTCATTTTTAAATCGACTTGTACCATCAATGGTAAAGCCACAGGGTTTTCCATTTCACTTAGCCAGTCAGTAGGCGCGCCTTCTTCATCCAACTCAATAAAAGCGAAAGAACCATGCTGGATATTTTCCAACAACACCAATGGTTCTGCATCATCAAACTCAGACATTTCATCCTCATCATCATAATTACTGATCAAACCATGAGTGTATTGCAACACTTCTCCATCCTTACCATTAACCAGTTCCAGCTTTTGAATGTGCGGGCCACCTGACCCCAGATATCCCGGCATTTGTGAAACAAAAGTGATGGACTTTTCATCGCCGATGAATTTTAGCAGTTCGCCCTCATCCGATTCGGCCACACCCAGTGCCATGGCTTTAGAAACCTGCATCCTGATGATGTTTTGTATCACCCTGATTTCATTAATCGCGGTAATGCGCTTTTCGCCTTTTTCCGCCGTTCTGCGACCTGAGTCAATACCGGAAAAAATCATCGCCATAATCATCGCCAGCAGGGTAAAAACCACAATAACTTCAATCAGGGTAAAACCACTTTGTCGCTTCATCACAAGCCACCTCGTGCTTCAAAATCAGGCGTCATGGCACGTAGTGTGGTGAAGGTGGCTGTGCGGTTTTCTTTATGACCATCCAACCAATGAATATCCAATGTCACTTTGAACAACTCAACTGGGGCATAACTCATTTCTACATTACCTTCATAGGGCACATCAAAAGGCTCTATCAATATTTCCCATGATCTTTTATCATCGAATTCTCCCGACACCATACCTTCTTCCACAGGAATGGTAATTCCTACTTCGTCCATTTTACTTTGTGCCAACAGCGAAATGTGGGTGCGTTCGGAGGATTTCATGGTGTTGGCCGATGAATTGGACAAAATTTCGAGAATCACCATAAAGGTCATCGACAATATGGTGAAAGCCGCAATCACTTCTATCAAAGTAAAACCAGATGATTGTTTTAAATTTGTTAGACCAAACCGCTGCATCAAACTTCCGTGTCCTTGAACAAACGCACTTCACCGGTTAACCAAGCTACATTGATGCGCCAAAAGCGGTCTTCGTAAATCAATGTCACCCGACCACCCGTAGAACTTCCATCAGAAAAAAATCTAAACCCTGCCTGATCTTCAGCTGGAATTTCTGATTCAGCTGCAAATACTTTTAACTCCATACCTTCTGGCAATATCACCTTGGGTCTGCCAGGTGCTTGATAGGATTTTTCTGTAACATTCAACATCAAACGCTGTTCTTCGTGCTTAATGACAGCTTGTGAACGGGTGTAACGCAAAGCAGCAACCAGCTCCTTACTGGCTCCCCTGATTTTACTTGCCTTGAGTGAGCCAGACATATTGAATGCCACAATACCAGCCAGTGTTGCCAGCATGACCAGCACCACAATCACTTCAATCAAGGTAAAACCAAGGTGTTTTTTCATCAATTACTGCCAGTTACCAATATCTTTGGCCAGTTTTTCCCCACCTGGGCTTTTATCTGCACCATACGAATAAATATCAAAACTTTGGCCATGTTGACTGCTGGCCGAAAAATGGTATGGTTCGCCCCAAGGATCTTTTAAGTCTTTTTCCTTGATATATGGCCCCATCCACATAGAATCTCCACTGTCATTAACCAAGTCTTCTAAATCATTGGGGTAGTTTCCAGTATCCAAATTAAACTCCGCCACAGCTTGGGTGAGTTTTTGTACCATGATCTGAGCTTCTTTGTATTTGGCTTTGTCCTGGCCGCCAGTTACATTAGACACCACCAAACCAAAAATTACGGCCAGAATGGTCATCACTACCAACACCTCAATCAAACTAAAACCTTGTTGTTTTCTTTTTCTATTCATAAAATCATCCTACGAGTTCACTCATGTTCATCATCGGCATCAGGATGGCGAACACAATGGTAAAAATAAAACCAGCCAATATCAGCACCAGCACAGGCACCAACACTGACAACATTCGATCGATGGTGTTTTTAACCTCACCATCATAAGTATCAGATGCTCTGACCAGCATCTCATCCAATTTTCCAGTTTCTTCACCCACACTTAGCAATTGTTGTGCTAATTTGGGGAAAGACTTTTCTTTAGCCAGCGCATCTGACAAAGGCGCACCGTGTTTTACTTTTTCAGTGGCTTCGGTAATGGCTTTGAGAATAACCGTATTATTAATCACCTTTTTCGCCACCGACAAACCCGACAACAGAGGAACACCACTATCGGCCAAAGTACCTAGGGTTCGGGTGAATTTAGCGGTTTCCACCCGGGTAATCAGCTCACCAAATAAGGGTAAATTCAGCATTTTCTGATCCCACTTATAGCGAAATTCCGGCTCTTTGAGTTTCTGCTTGAACAGCACAACAACCAGAACAATTATCAGCAACAACACCCACCAAAAACTTTGTACCAGTGCGGCTGCCGCAAAAACAAATTGTGTGATTAATGGTAATTCAATATTGGCGTCTTCGAATAATGGCTTAAACTTTGGCACCACTTTGGCCAATAATATAAACAAAGAACCCACCGCCAATACCAACAATATGGCTGGATAAATCATCGCTGACACCACTGAGTCTTTGAGTTCTTTAGAATTTTTCAAATAATCGCTCAATCTTTGCAATGACAACTCCAAAGTGCCACCCATTTCACCAGCTCTGACCATATTGGTGTACATGGTAGAAAATACACCATGTTGTTCTTCCAAAGCATCAGACAAGGTACCACCGCCACGTACTTTGTCCCTGATTTGTTCAACCATTACCCTGATTTTTTCGTCATCCGCTAAATCAATCATCACTGACAGAGAACGATCCAGTGGCATTCCCGAATTTAACAGGGTAGCCAGTTGCTCAGTAAAAAAGCCCACTTGCTTTTGCGAAACTTTACTGCGTCTGGCCAACAGGTTTTCCAATGAAAATCCGGGCTTCAATTCTTTGGCAGAAACAGGCATGTTACCAGCTTCTTGAATTTTCAGAATCACTTCCGCCTGCGTTGTGGCTTCCATGTGTCCTTCCAACTGTTCACCTGTTGGGGTGATTGCCTTGTAAATAAATTGTGCCATTACTCGTGAGATACCCTGATAACTTCTTCAAAACTGGTTTCACCGGCCAAGCATTTAAGCAGTCCGTCCTGATACATGGTCAACATGCCTTCAGCCTGAGCTTGCCTTTGTAACTCGCCTGCGGTGGCGCCTTTCATGACCAAGCGTCTGAGTTCTTCACTCATGGTCAAACATTCCAGAATTGACATCCGGCCTGCATAACCGGTCGGTGTTTCTTCTGATGGTCGAGGGCGATAAAAGTAGATGTCTTTATCATCGGTCAACTCATGCAATTTTAATTCTTTAGCCATTTCCGGCATTACTTTGTACTGTTCCATACTCGATTTATCAAGCTTTCTTACCAATCGCTGTGCCAATAGACCATTGACCGTTGAAGTCAGCAAATAGTCTTCCACTCCCATATCAATCATCCTGGTAATACCACCAGCTGCTGAATTGGTATGAATGGTTGACAGTACCAAGTGACCAGTCAATGCAGATTGAATCGCAATTCTTGCAGTTTCCAAATCCCGCATCTCACCAATCATGATGATGTCAGGATCCTGCCGCACTATGGCTCTTAACGCCGAGGAAAAATCCAATCCGATGGAGGCTTTGGCCTGAATCTGATTGATACCGGTTAATTGATACTCAACTGGGTCTTCTACCGTGATGATTTTACGGTCTTCGGTATTCAAACGTTGCAAAGCCGTATAAAGGGTGGTGGTTTTACCACTACCCGTTGGACCTGTTACCAACAAAATACCATGCGGCATTTCCAGCACTTTTAAAAATGGGTCAAGGGTGTGCTTACGAAAACCCAATTGGTTAAAGTCGAACACAATGCTCTCACGGTCCAAAATACGCATCACCACACTTTCACCATAAGAAGTGGGGACCGTTGAAACCCTTAAATCCAGTTCCTTACCTTGTACCCGTAACATGATGCGTCCATCCTGTGGCAAACGGCGTTCAGCGATATTCAGTTTTGCCATGATTTTTATCCGGCTGATAACCGCCGCGGTTGATCTGGCAGGTGGCGATTCGACTTCATGCAAAACACCATCAAGGCGATAGCGCACTTTCAAGCGATTTTCAAATGGCTCAATGTGTATATCAGAAGCCCTTGACTCCACCGCGCGTTGCATAATCATGTTCACCAGACGAATAACCGGCGCTTCAGATGCCAAGTCTTTCAAATGTTCCACATCTTCAATTTCGCCACCTTCATTAGCCAATCCTTCAACCAGTTGACCCATGGCGGACTTGCCGCCACCGTAATAGCGCTCAATGGCATTTTCGACATCTGATGGCAGACCTATTTTGATGTTTAAATCCTTTTGCGCCACCATTCTGATGCCCTTGATCAGATAATTTTCATAAGGGTATACCATCACCACGGTTAATTCTTCATCGGTTTCTGCCAAAGGTACGAACTGGCTTTCCCGCATATACCTGATTGGAAACTCAACATCTACTGAGGTAGACTCAGGAAACTCCTTGTCACTGATGATAGGGTATTCAAGCAATTCATGTAATGATTGTGCTACATCTCGCTCTGAAGCCAGACCCAAGCGAACCAGTAAAGGCACCAAGGAAACACCAAAACTTTCTTTGTTCAATCGCAAGCCACGTTGTAAATCTTCTTCCTTGAGACGACCTTCTTCAACCAAGTATTGACACAATTGTTGCTCAAAATTCTTTGGCTGTGTATCCTGTTCTGATTGTTGCTCTTTAACTGTATTCTCTGACATATTCTTATGTTTTTATCGTTGCTTTTCTCTGACAACCCCAAACGATTAAAAGTTTCTCAGGATTGTTTTTCCTCTTTATTTTGTTGGCTGCTAAAGGCTGTTATGTCTTCAACAAATTGCCGATTCAGTATCATCCAAGCCACCACAGGAACAACAGCCGGAAAAATCAAATAAGACATTTGATACATCGCTGCCACCAAATCATGGTTAATTCCTGTCTGATTTATGGCTTCTAATCCAGCAGGCCCACCATCAAACATCAAAGTCTTACATGTCTCCCAAAACACCCCATTGGCCTGTATCAGGCAAATCAGTAAATACCCGATCAACACCTGAACAAAACGATATCGAACTGATGTTTCTGGTAAAGAAATCACCAGTCCGACAAAAACGGCTAAACCATATCCATACTTCATCGGATTAACCACTACATCTAAAACAGCCAACTGGTTTGCCGCAGCGCCTATTTGATTTTCCGGGAATATCAAAGTTTCAATATTCAACAAAAAACCTTGTTGGTTGATGCCATTGAACAATTCATTTTGCCATAACACCAACACAGTTTCAGCCAAATATTTTACAGGTAAAACCAGTATCGGTGCCGCATAGAACCAGATGAAAAAACACAATGGCAGATACAAGAGCGCGCTGACCAGTAACTCTTTTATCGGTGATTTCATGCTGATGCAAGCCTCGCCAATTATTTTACAAACAACCTGGCATTATAAAACATTCTCATCCAAGGTGAATTTTCACTCCATTGTTCAGGTGCCCAGGACATTTGTACAGTTCTAAAAACACGCTCTGGATGAGGCATCATCGCCAATACGTTACCCTTTTGATTACTCACTGCCGCCACGGCTTCGGTTGACCCATTGGGGTTAAAAGGGTAACGCATGGTTGGTTGACCCATATTGTCGATATAGCTTGCCGCCACAATTTCAGCTTGAACAGTTTTGCCACCAAAATCTGCCCGACCCTCACCATGAGCAATGGCTACCGGGATATGCGCACCGGCCATACCTGCGAAGAACAAATTGTTGGTTGGCTGAATTTCCAACTGTGAGAAACGCGCTTCAAATTGCTCGCTGCGATTACGTAAAAAATCTGGCCAAGCTTCAGTTCCAGGAATGATTTGTCGCAAACCTGACAACATTTGACAACCATTACACACACCCAAAGCAAATTTCTCTTCATGCGCAAAAAAATCTGCAAATTGTTGGCGCAACAGCTCATTATACAAAATAGTTTTGGCCCAACCTAAACCAGCACCGAGCACATCCCCATAAGAGAAACCACCACAAGCAACCAGACCATTGAATGCTTCCAACTGCAATTGATTACTGATTAAATCCTGCATATGGACATCAACACAGTCAAAGCCTGCTCGCATAAAAGCAGCTGCCATTTCATTTTGACCATTGACGCCCTGTTCGCGTAAAACAGCTAATTTAGGTTTGTTCAGATTAATAAAAGGCGCCACCAGTGATTTTGCAAAATCAAAATTCACTTTAGGTCTGATACCAGGATTTTCCTGTTGAATACCAGCATATTCCTGTTCCGCACTTTCAGGATTGTCGCGATTCAATGCCATTAAATAACTCGACTTGGCCCAAATGCTTTCCAGGTCAGTCCGTTGCCAACAGGTATTTTCATCACCCTCAACAATACTGATGACATCATCTGAGGTGACACCTCCAATATGATGTGTTAACTCGACCAATTCATATTTAATCAGCAAGTTCATCAAAGCATCAATTGAACCATCACTGACTTCAATGACCACACCAGGCTCTTCATTGAACAAGAAAGATTCTGTGGACTGTTGCGCTAACACATTGATACGCACACCACAATGACCAGCAAAAGCCATTTCAGCCACAGTCGCTATCAGGCCACCGTCAGATTTATCATGACAGGCCAGCAGCAATCGTTGATTAATCGCCTCAGACATAAACCCGAACAGGTTTTTCAAATATTGTGGCTGATCCAAATCTGGAGAATGCTCACCCATTTGATTTTGAGCCTGGTAAAACACCGAACCACCCATGCGATTTTGACCTGCTGACAAATCAATCAACAGCAATTCATTACCCGCCTTTCCAGATAACTGAGGTGTCAGATGTTTTCTGACATCTTTCACCACCGCAAAAGCTGAAATAATCAATGACATGGGCGCGGTTACTTGCTTATTCTGCTCGCCATCTTGCCAACGGGTTTGCATCGACATGGAGTCTTTACCCACAGGAATACCGATATCTAAATCAGGGCAAAGTTCCATACCTATCGCTTTGACAGCCTCGAATAGAGCTTGATATTCACCTTGATATGAACTGGCTGCCATCCAGTTGGCCGACAACTTGATCTGATTAAGTGACTCCAAGCCCATACCCAGTAAGTTGGTGATAGCTTCAGTAACTGCCATACGAGCGGATGCGGCCGGATTCAACAAGGCCAACGGTGTTCGTTCACCAACTGACATGACTTCACCTGCATAACCATGATAATCACGCAAAGTGATACCACAATCAGCCACTGGCACTTGCCATGGCCCTACCATCTGATCACGATGAATCAAGCCAGAAACGGTACGATCGCCAATGGTAATTAAGTATTTTTTGCTGGCTACAGTAGGAAATGACAGCACCAGCTCAACCTGTTCTTTAAGTGTTTTTACCAACGGCTTGAAAGCCGTTGTTTGCGGTTTTATTCTGTTGACAGCAATTTGGGTCTTTGGAGTGTTGCCAAACAACAAACTCATCGGTATATCTACCGGCTTGTTACCAAAAAATTCATCATTGAGTTCAAGCTTTTGCTCAGCAGTCGCTGTGCCCATGATGGCGAAAGGACAACGCTCACGCTGACAAATTTGTTTAAACCGTTCCAGTTTCTCTGGTTTTACAGACAACACATAGCGTTCTTGAGATTCGTTACACCAGATTTCCATCGGTGACATGGACACATGATCAATTTGCAATCGACGCAATTCAATTTCACCGCCGAGTGAAGCATCATTGAGAATTTCCGGAATGGCATTGGACAAACCACCAGCACCAACATCATGGATTGATCTGATAGGACTTTCCTCTTCCTGGTACCAACATCGGTCTATCACTTCCTGACAACGCCGTTGCATTTCAGGATTACCGCGTTGTACTGAAGCAAAGTCCAAATCTTCTTGACCATCAGCACTGCTGATTGAACTGGCTGCACCGCCACCTAAACCAATCAACATCGCAGGACCGCCAAGAACCACCACATAATCACCAGCCTGAGTGTCTTGTTTTTCTGTATGGATGTGGTTGATATGACCCATACCTCCTGCTAACATAATAGGTTTGTGATACCCACGCCATTGATTAATTTCAGCGGTTTGTTGTTCAAAATTTCTGAAATAACCACAAATGTTAGGGCGACCAAACTCATTGTTAAATGCAGCTGCACCAATCGGTCCTTTTTGCATGATTTCGAATGAAGTAGCCATACGACTGGGAGTACCTGGCGAATGTTGCTCCCACAATTGTGGAAAACCTGGAATGTGCAAATGACTCACCGAAAAGCCGCACAGCCCAGCTTTAGGTTTAGCGCCTTGACCAGTGGCTGCTTCATCTCTGATTTCACCGCCCGAACCGGTTGCGGCACCCGCAAAAGGTTCAATCCCTGTTGGGTGGTTGTGCGTTTCTACTTTTATCAACACATCAATATCCTGCATCACCTCAGTGTATTGATGTTGCTCATTGGTCACCAATCTTTGACCTTTGCCCCCTGCAAAAACAGCGGCATTGTCTTTATAGGCAGATAAGGCTGGCGCACTGGTTTGTTGCTCGGTATTTTTAATCATCTTAAACAATGACAAAGCCTGTGACTCATCATCAATCTGCCAATCCGCATTAAAAATTTTATGGCGGCAATGCTCAGAATTGGCCTGGGCAAACATCATCAATTCTACATCTGTTGGAGATTTATCGAGTTTTTGGTAACTGTTGTACAGGTAATCAATTTCCTCATCAGACAAAGCCAAGCCCATGCTTTTATTCAGCATTTCAAGTTGACTTTTACCCTGATTTTTGACGTCAATGTAAGTAACAGGATTCGGTTGCTGATGATCAAACAGGCTTTGTAGCGAATCGCGACTTGGGAAAAAAGCTTCCGTCATGCGATCCATTACCATATCATGATTAAAGTCTTGCCTGTTTTGCATGGTCAACAGCCTACCAACTTCGACCCGGTTCACTTGCATCAAACCGCAATGATGCATAATATCTGTGGCTTTTGTTGACCACGGTGAAATGGTACCTTCCCTCGGCATAATTAATTGCTGTAGGTCATTGAGAGGCCCTTGATACGATTTTGCTGATAATAGAGCCTCAATTTTTTCAACTGAAGACTTGGACAGTTGCTCAGATGACTCCAACACATAAAAATATTGAGCCTGCAAAATTTCAGTTGCTTCTTGTTTTAAAGCTTTATTAAGTTTATCAAGCCTGAAAGGTGAATACACATCCGAACCAATAAATGTCAACAAATGAAATGTCATGAGATCTGGCATTTTAAAAAAAGAGGGTATTTTACATGAAGTTAACTTATATAGCTTGCTCTGCGAAGCATTTTACATACTGCTAAAACGAAAAAAGCCGATATAAATCGGCTTTCTAAAAGAGCATAAATTAAATTACTTGGCTGCCAACAAATCCAATCTTTGCTTAAGTTGTTCCGGTGGTAAATAGCCCGGCATCAATGTGCCATCATCCAATACCAACGCTGGTGTTCCTGATACGCCAGCTGTCACGCCTGCTTTGTAATGTTCTTCAATCGGGTTATCACATGTTTTTGGCTCTACAGTTTCACCTGCTTTTGCCAATGTCATGGCTTCTTGTTGATTGTCAGAACACCAAACATTCACAGCCTTATCAAATGATCCAGATTGTAAGCCAGCTCTTGGGAAAAACAAATATGAGATACCAATACCCAATTCATTGTATTGACTCATCTCAGAATGTAACTTTCGACAATAGCCACAATCTATGTCAGTGAATACGGTCACATGATGCTCCATATTTTTACCTTCTGGGAAGAAGTCAATCCGTTGTGACTTGCCAAACTTGCCCATCATTTCCTTTCTAATCACTGATTTTTTTAAATCAGTGATGTTTATTCTTTTATCTATATCGACAATTGAGCCATTAAGAATGTATTTACCATCAGAACTCATATACAGGATTTCACTACCTCTTCCTGCATCCACCAACACTTCCATTACACCTGAGATAGGGGTCTCACTGATTTCTACTACTTTGACTTCGGATGAACTTAATTTCTTTAAAGAAGCTTCAAAAACCGTTTTATCAACATCAGCTCGTGCAAACTGTACGGTAGTAAAAAGGGTTATCATTATTAATAATTTCATGGGGTTTCCTGTAATAATTTGGTCTATCTGACCAATTATAATCCAAATGGTTCTAAAAAAGATCAGGACATTCTAACCATTAGTAAATATTTATCCATGAATTTCATGATTTATTAGTCAGTCCTTGAAAAGTTCATCCTGATCCTTTCCTGAATCGGCCTTTAAAAAAAAGTTGACTTTAAGCTTTTTACATTCAGTTGCAACAATTGTATTTAAGACAATGGTCCTGTATTTTTTAAATCAATAATTCTTACCTGTTAACCACGTGGGTGGTGCTCACTGTGCATTTGCTTTAACTTTTCCTTAGCTACCAAAGTATAAATTTGTGTGGTAGACAAGTCACTGTGCCCCAGTAATAATTGCACCACTCTTAAATCAGCAGAATGATTCAAAAGGTGAGTTGCAAAGGAATGACGCAAAACATGTGGAGAAGGTAGGGGATATATACCAGCCTCCTTTGCATATTTTTTAATCCGATACCAAAATGCCTGTCGTGTCATGACATGACCTTTTTGACTATTAAACACATACGCTTGATTTGATTTTTTGTTTTGCCTGGCGTTAGTTGATAAATATATTGCCAACCAATCTGCAGCAACTTCACCCAAAGGGATAAGTCTTTCCTTACCACCTTTTCCCTCAATTCTAACAACACCCTGATTCAAATTTATTTGATTGAATCTTATGCCCACCAGCTCTGACACCCTCATACCTGTTGCATAAATAAGCTCCAACATACACTTATCTCGCAACCCCAAATCAATCGTTTCATCAGGTTGCTTTAATAACAAGTCAACTTGCTGTTCGGTTAAAGGCTTCGGTATTGATCGAGCCAATTTTGGCATAGCTGTTTCCAGAAATGGATTTTGCTCAACAACCTGAATTTTTTTTAGGTATAAAAAAAACTGCCGTAAAGCAGATATCTTTCTAGCTACAGATTTTGATTTTATACCCGAAACTGATAAATCATGAACATAATGTTCACAAATTGTCTTGGTTACTTGGGCTAATTGGTTATGTTTTATAAAACCAAGAAATTGATTGATATCCGTTTTATAAGCGGAAATTGAATGACTGGAAAGTCCCTTTTCCAATCTCAAGTAGGATAAGAATTGATCTAACAGACCAACATCATCCATTTATTCAGCAGCTGTATCTTGACTAGCAGCTTCGGCTTTTTTCTCCAGCGTGGTCAAATGTGACAACCATTGTTCAGCATTACTTCTGGATTTTTGATATTTCATTGCATTATTAAAAGCATCACGAGCTCTTGAATACTGCTTTAAGCTAGCGTAGCTCATGCCTAACATCAGCCAGGCATTACCCGTTTTGTTTTCATCCAGTCCGCCTTTTTGTAAAGCAGAATTAATAGACTCAACAGCCTTATTCCATTCTTCCAAGTCTACATACAGATAAGAACGCGTCAAATCCATCTCTCCATCAGTAGCATACTGACTGGCTTGTTCATAGGCACTCATTGACTTTCTCAATTCTCGAGCACCATACCAAACCTGACCTAATTGCTTCCAATTTTTAAAGTTGGATTCTACTTTACCTTCTTCTAACGCTTTTTGTAAAACATCACCTGCCTTATAGGGCACTTCATTGTAAGAATAAAGTTTAAATAGTTGCATATAATCACTTTCTTTATCAAACAAACCTTTACGATAAGCCATCTCCCAAACTGCCAAAGATTCTTTGTCTTTCTTCAAAGTAAACAACACTGAGTGAAGCTGCATCCAGTAAACCTTTTTATTTGGCGCAATACCTATCAAGATACGTAAAACATCCGCCATTTCCCGATACTCGGATAACTCTGAATGAACCGCTAACAGCAGTTGATACCAAGTTTCTTTGGGTTTTTCTGATAACTGAATGGCTTGCTTGATCGCTGCTTTTCCCTCTCTGAACTGTTCAAGCTGGACATGAGCATTGGCTTTAATAGCAAATGCTGAATCAGGAATTTCATCAACTGCCGCCATGTACTCTTCCAAAGCTTTCAAACCACCACGATGATCATCGTTTAACATCAACAACTGAGCACGCTGCAACATCATTTGAAAATGTGTGGTATTCGGCATCGCATCTAAATCTATAGCCTTTTTAAAATTAACTGCTGAAGATGTATAGTTACCCTGCAGCGAATCAATATGCCCAAGCAACTGATAAATAACGGCTTGAACGTAACCACTTACGCCAGAACTACTAAGCATATTGGTTAAGCCAGACTTGGCTTCGGCATATTTTTCATCAGCCAACATCTCGTTAAAACGGGTTATTTTTTTCTGTTGCACCTCTGTCATGAGACCAACCTGGCCAGAAGGTTTTCTGATTGGATTGCCTGTTTTCAATGACCCAGCAGCAGATATAAAAGTAGCAAACAAACAAAACAACAGAACAGTGATTTTTTTACTCATATATTCACTCCCATTATTCTTCAGGCAATTCAAACTCAATGGTTTGTGTAGCTACTTGCTCCACACCAACGCCATCAACGACTTTAGGTTTGAACTTAAATTTTAAAATGGCTCGAATGGCTTCGCGATCAAAAATCCTTTTAGGTTTGGCATCAACCACCTCAGGATTCGAAACTGTACCAGATGGGGTTATCGTAAATTTAACTTTTACCCAACCTTCAATCTTGGCCATCAAGGCTTTGCGAGGATATTGTGGAGCAATCCTTACAATAGGGATCACACCACCTTCTTCAGTCATATTTACCTGACCAACAGCTCCTAAGAAAGGGCCATTGCCACCGACACCCAAATCTAGATTTGGAATATTAGGAGTAGGCATATTGTTCACCACTTGCTGATTTTGTTGAACATTCATCTTAGGTGGCGGAGGTGGCTCCTTAGGTGGTGGTGGTTTTTTTGGTATTCTTCGGGAACGCTCTCTGACATCATCCTCTAACTTCACTTTTTGAAAGTCAATAGAGGGCAAGTCATCATTTCCACCCAGATTTTTTGCCGCCTGACTCACCAGGGTATGCATAACCAAATACAAAACCACGGTGATCACTGCAGCAAAAAATCCAACAACTATATAGCGTGGCAAACTCATGACTTATGACCCCTGGCCCTTTTCTGCCGCAATTGAAATATTGGCTACGCCTGCTGATTTAATTTGATCCATTACTTCAACCAAGTCACCAGTTCTAGATCCACGGTCAGCAATAATAACAGCACTGGCTTCAGGATTTTCCGCATGCATTTTCTCAACCCTTGAGCGTACTGCACGCAAATCAACTTCTTGCTTATTAATCCAAATCATGCCATCTTCTTTAATGGCTACCAGAATATTACCTTTTTTGACTTGTTTGGCTTGTGAACTTGAAGGTCTTGAAATTTCAACACCTGTTTCTTTCACAAACGAAGTCGTTACGATGAAGAAAATCAACATAATAAATACCACGTCCAGCATCGGCGTGATGTTGATTTCAGCTTCGTCTTCATGAAAATGTCTTTTCTTCATATCAATTCTCTCATTATATAAATCTGACCATTTAAATATAAAATTGGTTCAAATTTATTATTGTGACTGCATGCGGTCTTCTAATTTATCTGTTTCAACGATGGCTTTATGCTTGAAATAAGTGGTAAAAAACACACCAGAAAGTGCGGCCACCATTCCTGCCATTGTTGGAATTGTTGCTTTAGAAACACCACCGGCCATAGCTCGGGCATTACTGGTACCTGCAATTGCCATAATGTCGAACACTTGTAACATTCCGTAGACTGTCCCAAATAGTCCAAACAAAGGACTGATTGCCACCAAAGCTTCCAGGAAACCGAGACCTGAGCGTAATTCAATTGACGCTTCTGAAACTCTGGCTTCCTTGATACGCTTAGCATACCAGGTTGTAGTGTCATCACGTTTTTCCCATTCAGAAATAATTTTATTTCTTAATTTTGGATACGTAACAAAATAAAACCACGAACGCTCAAGAATCATCAACCACATGACAAACAAAAGTGCCATGATGGCCCACAAAACGGGGCCACCCATATCCACAAAAGTCAGTATGTCATACCATCGCTCTTTGAGCCAAAACATGTTTATTTCTCCGCCATGTTGGCAACAATACCAGCACTCTGCTCTTCAAGAACTTGAGTCTGCTTACGTGCCATGGATTGCAGAATTGAGTGCAACACAGTCAAAGGAATTGCAACAACCAGACCCAATACAGTGGTTACCAGCGCCATAGAAATACCGCCAGCCATTGATTTAGGATCACCAGTACCCATTAAGGTAATCATCTGGAAGGTTTGAATCATACCAACAACAGTACCCAACAGACCCAATAAAGGCGCAATGACGTAAAGCACTTTAATGAACGATAAACCTGACTCCAATGGACCTGTTTCTCGCAAGATCGCCTCATCCAATTTTAGCTCCATGGTTTCGATATCAGCATCTGGGTTCTCCGTATAGACAGACATGATGCGTCCCAAGGCATTGTTTTGGTTAGGTTGTTTTTTCTTGAGTTGTGCTTTGATTTTGCTGCCTGAAGCAAACAACATGAAGAACTTAATCAATGCAATGATTAAACCAAAAGCACCCAAAGCCAAAATAACATAACCCACAGGTCCACCTTGCTTGATTTTGTCTTGAATACTTGGAGTTTGTACCACCAGTTGCAAGATGGTTCCTCTTGTATAATCAACAGGAACCTGTGCTAATCCACCAGGCGCTGCATTTACAAATGACTTTGCCATACTGGCATACTGGGCAGAAGGTTGTTTTTGCAATCTTTGCAACTCACCATTTCCAGTTCCAGTACCAGCATCTGATGCAGACTTCCAAACCAGGAAGTTACCGTTTGAGTCAAATGCATTGAATGTACCTACTCGAGTTACAGTCACGCCATTTTCAATTTCACCTCGCTCATCACGAATGTCTGTGGTGAATCGAGAAATCTTACCTTCTTCTATTATTTCACGTTGAACCTCAACCCATAACTGTCTGAGTTCCTGAATGTTTGGAAGTTTTGTCTGTGAGGCGACCTGAGTCAGAAAATCCAAACGGCTGTTATCTAATTCAGCAGAAGTCATAGACTCTTCAATGGCACTTCTTAAATCACCAGCCAGAACTTTAACTGTACCAGCCATTTCACCCAAGTTACCTGAACGCTCAGCCAATGTGGTTTCCAAATCGGCCAAAGTCTTTTCATTCTCATCGAAAGCCAATTTCAGCTCTTCTGTTCTTCTTTCCAAAGCTGCCAACTGATTTCTTGCTTGTGTCAACAAGTTTCTTTGCTGGTCTCTTTGGCGCTTAAATTCAGCTTCACGTTGTTGATTAACTTTAGAACTTTCCGAAGCCGCTCTTTTAACCACATTCAACAGTTCGTCTAATGACATGTCTTGTGCTTGTGAAGTAACAGCCATCAAGCCAAGAGCCAATAAAGTGATGATTTGTTTTTTCATTGTTTATTCTCCTGAAACTTGAAACAAGATTGGCAAACCTACCAAGTTAGGGGCAGCTTGCTTGGCAGCAATTCTGATACCTTCCTTGATTGATGCATTGTACTGGTCTGGTAACTCCTCAAAACTTTTGCTTTGTGGATTCCACCAACCTGATTTTTTCTCATCCAAAGTTTGGTACAACAAAGCTGTACGACCAATTTGTAAAAAGTTTACTTTCACACCACTGTCAATATCTGCTTGATATGTTGAAACTGAACGACCATAGTCAAGTTCAATTTGATAGGCTTCAGTTACTTTTCTGTATTTTTCCGATGTGGTCACATTAGAAGCATTCAACATGTTTTCCAGAACAGTAACTCTGTTGGAACGCTCATCTTTTCTGAAAGGCACGTCAGCGTCAACGACTTTTCTTAGCATATCCACCATTTCAATGATCATAGGAACAACTGCACGATTGGTAGATTCCAACTCAGTCATTTGCTCATTGTATGAAACGATAGCAGCATTTTGATCATTGACGACCTGCTCTAATTGCTGATTATATACTGTCAAACTTTCAATTTCTGAAAGCACTGTTCTGTATTGAACCAACAACTCTTCTGTTTGATCGCTCATTCGATCAATGTTGTCTTGTGAAGTGGCTGCTGCAGTATTGGTATTGGTTACCACTTGCACCGCCGTTTGTAACTGAGCAAAACTTGCTACTGAAGTTACCAATAAAGTTAAAGCAACCAATGTTTTGGTTAATTTAGCTTTAGAAATTTGAGATATCAACATACCTTCCCTTCCATAATTATTAATTAAGAAAATGTGAGGACAATACATCCAATCAGCTGATTAAAACCAATCCAATCATCATAATTAAGTCCACACTCGACTTAGTGGGCAACAAGAATAACTGCCTTTTTTGAAAAATTAAAGTAATTATTACATAAATTTATCTTTTTTTTTGTTACCAATGGTTAACTAAATTCTTTAAAATCCAGCCACCACAATGCTTTAGCCTGAAAATGACAGATAACCACAAAAGTAAACTTTGGAAACACCTTGCTGCACTTGTCTACGACATTTTTCCTATTTTAGGACTATTTCTTGTCACATCATTGATAATGGTTGTTTTTAGGCGTGGTGAAGAAGTTGTTGCGGGCACCTTATGGTTTCAGTTACTGTTGTTGTCAGAGTTTTACCTGTATTTCACCTATTCCTGGAAAAAAGGGGGACAAACCCTGGGAATGCGGGCCTGGAAAATAGGTATTGCAGACTACCAGCAACTCAGCTGGACGGAGGTTACTATCAGGTTAATGATTGGACTGGTATCTACTATATTGCTTGGTTTAGGTTTATGGTCAAGACTGTGGGACAAAAACCAGCAAACCTGGATGGACAAGGTATGTGGCTGTTCAGTGATTGACCTTCAATCTACCAGACAGCAGCAATAACAACAAAATTAATAACAATCCTTGTGGAACCACGCTGATCCAAAGCGGGTGTATGTGATAAACCTCACCAAAGTTTAAAAAAGTCTTATTGAGCAGATAAACCACCACCCCAATGACAATTCCAACCACCAACCTTTGAGCAAAACCACCGGAACGTATTTGTCCAAATAATACCACCACTCCACACAAAGCGGTAGCAAACACCAGCAACGGAAACGCCAACTTCGACCACAATGCAATCCGATAGGCGGATTGCAGTTCATTTTTTTCGCCACTAAACGACTGATATTTATTGATGTCACGAACACTTAAATATTTGGGGCGAGTTGTACTGATATTCAATATTTCAGGTTGAATCCGTGATTCCCACTGCTGTTGTGCAAATTGAGTGGTATCAACCCCATCATCATTGAAGTTAGAGACTTTTAAACCGTTTAACGTCCACTGTTGATTTTGATAGACAGCACTTTGGGCCTCTGAAACCTTTTTGAGCTTTTTGTCTTCCAACTCAAAAACGGTCACTTCTTTCAATTCATAACTACTACCATCTGACAATTGTCGCATGTTATTGGTTCGAAAAATCACGTCCCCATCACGTAACCAAATTGCATTAGCAGCTGAAGTGGCTTTGCCCTGTGAAACCTGCTCATTACGAAACTGTTGCGCCATCTGGTCGCCTGCAGGAGCGACAAACTCGCCAAGCAACAATATTAAGCCCAACCAAAAACCAACACCCAACAGCACAATAAAAGCGATCTTCAACTTGCTGACTCCAGATGCCATCATCACCACCAGCTCAGAGCCATTGGCCAATGCACCCAAACTAACGACCACAGCTACCACCACACTGACTGGAAACATTTCATAAATCTTACTAGGAATACTCAGCATCACAAAGAAGAACACATCACCCAAGGTGTACATGGTGTTGATGTCGTTCAACTCCTTTATAAGGTTAAACAAGACATCTATCGCCAATAACAAAAAAACCGCAACCAGTAAGCCGAAGCTAAAAGTCTTGATTATGTATTTGGTCAATATCGTCATCAGCTGTTTACTCCAGCCAACTGATCACCAATCTTGGGACCATCAAGCTTTCTGATTCGCCAAAACGCATACAGCGCCACGAGTAGATAAACCCACCACAAACCCAAAGACATACTAATTTTGCCCTGTTCTAGCAAAGAGTGCCCGATGGTCAATAAATTAATCATCACCACATAACCCAGTATGCCCAGAACCAGATTAATAAACTTGGCCTCCCGATGCGAAGTTTTGGCCAAAGCCATAGCCAATAAAAACAGCACCAACACAGAAAAAGCCGGTGACAATCGCCAATGTAACTGAGCTTGCTCAATCACATCAACAGATTTGACCAAATCCATAGTCGGCTTTGATTTTTCATCCAGAGCCGCAATTTCGGCATCCAAATCAGGTAATTTAATGTCATTACGATCAAACTTCATCATTTGGTATTCTTTAGTGCCAGGCTTACCCTCATTGCGATAACCATTAAACAAAGCAATGTATTTTTGATTTTTTTCTTCAAACTGAAAACCATACTCGGCAGTTACGGTATCAACACGGTCTGGATGATGAATATTGGCGAAAATATTTTCAACACGCTTGGTTTCAGGGTCGATTTTCTCAACAAATATCACCCCTTCATTAGAAAAAAACTTTTGAAATTTACCCTCGGTTAAACCCATCAGAGAAATTTTCTCATTGGCTTCTGAAGTCAATTCTTTGGATATCTTGGCTGCGTGTGGAGAAACCACCAATGCTATCAACAGCATCAATACAAAAACCGTAGCCACTAAGGGCGCAAAAGCACGCATCATGTCCTTGATCGACAAGCCAAAGGTATGCATCATCACTGCTTCCTGATTTCGATACATCTGGCTCATAGACACAAGTAACCCCAAATAAAAAGACAAAGGAATCAAAATCGACAGCACATCAACCGATCGCAAACTCAATTCAATAAACAATAACTCTGGAGGCAATACGCCCCGCGCAATGGCTCGCAGTGTTGATGTAAACAGCGTTCCAACCATCAACAAAAACAATAACATCAGTACCACCAATGTGGTTTTGACGGTTTGTTTTCGTAAATAGTTAGCAATGATTTTCATGGATTCGGCTGCACTTGAATAGTTAGCCCTGAAAAATGCAGTGTAGCAACTACTTTCTGGTTAAAAATATGTGTATATCTCAATATTTTTATTATTTGAAACAATATGTTATGCATTTTTCAGGTTCGACTTAATGACTGGCCGGGCATTTTAGCAGATAAAACGCAAGGTTATGACCATCACTTTTTCACAGTTACAGATTATATTTTCACCAGTTTAAGGTAAAATGCACGGTTTGTTCAATTTAAAGACTCAAACATGAAAATAAAATCCACACAAGTTGCTGTCAGCAACAGCGAAGCAGAACAAATCATTATTGGTCATTTTCAAAATAAAAAAGACAATGACCAAATTAATCAGTTATCAGTTGAAATTCAGTCTCAGTTTGCCTCAAGAATCAAGAACGAAGACTTTACTGGTAAAGCTGGTCAGTTGCTAAACCTATATGCAGACAATGGGCAAATAATCACAGTGGTCGGTTTGGGTGAAAATGACAAATTAACTGCCACAGCTTTGTATGAAACCACTCGCAAAGTGGTCAAAAACATTGCATCAACCCGAGTCAACTCTGTCACCAATTATTTATCTGCTGTGGAAGCAAAAAACCTTGATGCCGAGCTGACAATCAAATTAGTTACGTTGGCCTCAGCCCACGCTGAATACCGCTACGAGGACACCAAGTCATTTAAAAAAGACAGCAAGCACAAAATCAAAAACATGGAAGTGGCTGTCAATGATATTCAAACAGATGCTTTTAAACAGGCAAAAGCCATGGCTTCTGGGGTTAAAGTGGCCCGACACCTTGGAAACAATCCTCCCAATATTTGTAACCCTGCATACATTGCCAGCTACGCCACTAAAATTGCTGAAAAACACAAAGATTGCGAAATCACCGTTTTGAACCACAAACAAATGAAGAAAATGGGCATGGGCGCCTTATTGGCGGTGGGTCAGGGCAGCGCCAACAAGCCTAAAATGGTCGTACTTAAGTACAATGGCGGTAACAAAGAAGATGCTCCGATTGCCCTGGTCGGCAAAGGCATCACTTTTGACACTGGCGGCATTTCGTTGAAACCCGGTGCCAATATGGACGAAATGAAATATGACATGTGTGGTGCAGCCACTGTGATTGGTGGCTTCGTTTCAGCCGTTGAATTGGGTTTGCCCATAAACCTCTTAACCTTTGTGCCAGCGGTTGAAAATATGCCAGATGGCAAATCTTACCGCCCGGGCGATGTGATTACTTCGTATTCTGGCAAAACCATTGAGGTTTTGAACACGGATGCCGAAGGTCGCATGATTTTATGTGACACCCTAACTTACGCACAAGAATTTAAACCTTCCGTGATTCTGGACTTTGCTACTCTAACTGGCGCCTGTATTGTGGCTTTGGGGCACCAAGCCTCAGCAGTTATGACCAAAACTGAAGGGTTAGCCGAGGATTTAAAACAAGCAGGTTTACAAACGCACGATCGTGTTTGGGAACTGCCTTTATGGGATGAATACCAAAAACAATTAGACACCAGCTTCGCTGATATGCAGAACATCGGTGGCTTTCCAGCTGGCACCATCACCGCAGGTTGTTTCTTGTCACGATTTACAGATGGTCAAAAATGGGCCCATGTTGACATCGCAGGTACCGCCTGGAACAACAAGAAAGAAGGAGCCACTGGCCGACCTGTTGCCATGTTGGTGCAATATTTAATTAACGAAAGTCAGAAATAAATAAATTAACCATTTCGTCGTCCTCGGGCATAGTGGCTTACCGCTGCTCACGCCACATACCTGCATCCATGTAGGCGACCCGAGGATAAAGGAAGTGAAATTTTTAAAGCAGTAAATAATGTTACCTAACACAATATAAAATGATCGAAAAATACGACCCATCCCAAATCGAAACAAAATGGTACGATACCTGGGAAAAGAACGGATACTTCAAACCTAATACCGACGGTGAAGATGCTTATTGCATCATGATCCCACCTCCCAATGTGACAGGCACTTTGCACATGGGTCATGCGTTTCAAGATACCATCATGGACACACTGATTCGTTACCAGCGTATGCAAGGTAAAAACACCTTGTGGCAACCAGGTACCGATCATGCAGGTATCGCCACTCAGATGGTTGTAGAACGCCAATTGAATGCCAAAGGAACCTCAAGGGTTGAATTGGGTCGAGAAAAATTTGTTGAGAAAGTTTGGGAATGGAAAGAGCAATCAGGCAACACCATCACCCAACAATTGCGTCGCATGGGCGCTTCTCCCGATTGGTCAAGACAACGCTTCACCATGGATGATGGATTGTCCGATGCCGTTCTGAAAGTATTTGTTGATTTATATGATGAAGGTTTGATTTACCGTGGTCAACGCTTGGTGAATTGGGATCCAACATTGAACACAGCTTTGAGTGACCTCGAAGTTGAGTCCATCGAAGAAAATGGTTTTATGTGGCATTTTAATTATCCGGTTGCTGATGAAAACGGTCAGGCCACAGACCAGTTTTTAACCATTGCCACCACACGGCCTGAAACCTTATTGGGTGATACTGCTGTTGCTGTTAACCCTGAAGATGAGCGATTCAAACACTTGATAGGCAAACACGTCTTGTTACCTATTTGTGACCGTTTGATTCCGATAGTTGGTGATGAGCATGCCGATCCTGAAAAAGGTACAGGCTGTGTGAAAATCACACCAGCCCATGACTTCAATGACTATGAAGTGGGCAAACGTCATGATTTGCCGATGATTAACGTTTTGAATCAAGATGCCACTATCAACCAAAATGCGCCAGAAGCATTCCAAGGCCTGCCTCGTTATGAGGCACGAAAAGCGGTGGTTGCTGAAATGGAACGTTTGGGTTTACTGGTAGAAATCAAACCACATGTTCTGATGGTACCTCGCGGCGACCGATCAGGCGATGTGATTGAACCTTTGTTGACCAACCAATGGTATGTAGATGCCAAAACGTTGGCCAAACCAGCCATTGAAGCCGTCGATAACGGTGACATTAAATTTGTTCCTGACAATTGGAAAAACACTTACTACGCCTGGATGAATGACATTCAGGATTGGTGCATCTCACGCCAACTGTGGTGGGGACACCGCATTCCGGCTTGGTACGATGAAAAAGATAATATTTATGTTGGTATGACTGAACAAGCTGTTCGTGAAAAGCACGGACTGGCTGACGATGTCAATTTAAGACAAGACAATGATGTGCTGGACACGTGGTTCTCATCAGCCTTGTGGCCTTTTGCCACTTTGGACTGGCCAGAAAACTCCAAAGAGTTACAAACCTACTACCCAACCAATGTGCTGGTTACCGGCTTTGACATTATTTTCTTCTGGGTAGCCAGAATGATCATGATGGGCATCAAGTTTATGGGTGACATTCCTTTCCGTGAAGTTTACATCCATGGTTTGGTCCGTGACTCACATGGGCAAAAGATGTCCAAATCTAAAGGCAATGTTTTGGACCCCATTGATTTGATTGATGGTATCAGTCTGGATGAGCTGTTACAAAAACGCACCCAGGGTTTGATGCAGGATAACCCTGAAATCGTGGAGAAAATTGTTAAAACCACTCAGGAAGATTTCCCTGAAGGCATCAAAGCCTATGGTTGTGATGCCATGCGTTTTACCTTTGCCTCTTTGGCCAGCACGGGTCGAGACATCAATTTCGACATGGGCCGTGTGGAAGGCTACCGCAACTTCTGTAACAAAATCTTCAACGCTTCGCGCTTTGTGTTCATGAACACTGAAGACTATGTGGCTCAACCCTTGTCAATGGGCGAAGCCAGCACCGTGGAAAAATGGATTGTTTCGCGATTACAAAAATGCATTGTTGAATACCGCAAACAAATGGACCGGTATCGACTGGACTTGGCCAGTCAAACCATTTACGACTTCTTCTGGAATGAATATTGTGATTGGTTTTTAGAGTTGTCCAAACCATTGTTGAAAACCGAGCAAAAAGCTCAGGTGCAAAACACTTTATTACATGTTTTGGATCAGGCTTTGCGACTGTTACACCCCATCATGCCTTATGTGACTGAAGAAATCTGGCAAGAAGTGCGAAGTCGATTGAGCATCGATACCGCATCCATCATGATCAGCGAATTCCCACAAAAAGATGAAACCTTAGTGGACGAAGCGGCTGAAGCCACCATCAGCTGGATCAAAGAATTCACCTTGGGTGTGAGACAAATTCGTGGTGAAATGAACATTCCCCCATCAAAAGCATTGAATGTGATTTTGGCACAAACCAGTCAAGATGATTTGGATCAGCTGAACAGCCATCGTGAGTTGCTCAAAACCATGGCGCGCCTGGATGAAGTGTTTGTTTTGGTTGATGGACAGGAAGAACCAGCAGCGGCTACTGCTTTAATCGGGCAAATGAAAATTCTGATTCCATTGGCTGGTCTGATTGATAAGGACGAAGAAACCCTGCGCATCAGCAAGCAAATTGAAAGAATCAATGGTGAAATTAAACGTGCCAGCGGCAAACTCAACAACGAAAAATTCGTGAGCAAAGCCCCAGCACAACTGGTCGAAGCCGAAAAAGAAAAACTTGCTCAAAACGAAAGCGCCTTGAAAGAACTCAAAGAGCAGATGGAGAAATTAAGACTTTTGTAAGTCGAATAGCACTGCCTGAAGAAATGTCTACCCCCTCTTGAGAGGGGTTGAGGGGTGTGTTAAAAATTCATAGTTTAGTTTTAACCATCCCTTTCCCACCATCCAAGCTCCCTATTTGGCCTGGCATTGGCGTCGCGAATTTTTTCAAGACAAAATTCACAAACCATTCTAGGATCTGGTGTCATCAAATTGTATATCCAAACAAATAATCTATTTTTACTCCACCAATAATCACATTTTTCGCACCAAGCCTCCCTTAAGTGAGACCATTCTGGATCATCATCCGGTTCAGAGGCGGTTATGTAACCAACATGACTATTACTCAATAAATGACAACAAACCATGCATGGGTTAGTTTCGCCATGCTCTCCACAAAGCAGTTTTCTTTTTTTATCCATAGCAACAATTTAATCCTGACAATGTTTTGCTTTTCCAACTTAAGTCATAATAACACAAGGGTCAAGTCACCTATGTTATGCAAACCCTAAACAACTTGTGTTCTAGATGCTCTAAATTGCTAACAAAAAAATAAAATCTAAGCATAGAATCCTTAATCAAAAGATTACTGCCACATCTCCACACTATTTTTTATATCGATACATCTATGATTCAGTTGAGATTCCCACCTGCGCGGGAATGACTGAATTGTAACTATTGCTTGTTTGGATTGATTTGTAGTCAAACTTAAAAATGAAATGCTGTTTGGCCAGCTCACTTAAAGCTCAGGAAAAATTATCATCATAAAATCATCAACTTATCATCAGGTACTTTCTCAGCTCAAAAGTTAAGCTATGGGTTTGTTTGTAAATGTGATTTGCTACATGAATTTATCGCTCAATGTTCGTTTGTCTTTGTGGTTGTCATTGTTCATTAATTGCTCCCTGAGTTCAGCACAGTGTCCGTCCATGCAAGATTCTGGTGGCACAGTCATAGCCGACTTACAGATACTAACCAGGGCTCAAGGAGTATCACCGGAAACTGTTTATTTCAGTACTCAGCAATCCAGTGACTCGACTTGTTTGGATTATGCCGGTGGCAGCGATCAGGAAGCCTGTCGGACCGGGCAGTACTTAGGTTTTCACTTTAATTTTGATGACCCGGACTCTGGCCTGTATGAAACCACCCAAAACAGTAAGAACACCCAAATCAGCGGCTCACCCAGGGCGGCGCATACGTTTGAATGTGATGGCAGTGAAAACAGTCGCTGGAACCCACAATCACAACAATGTGAATTTACAGTAAAAGTCAGGGTGCAAAATCCTCTGGGAGACTGGGCAGATGCCTGTACCCTGGTTACCATCGCACCTCAACATGTGGCTTACGCAACTGCTGATACTTATTGCATTTCAAGCGGGTCAGACTTCAGCGATTGTCCAGCTGGTGTGCCCGTGGCCAATCAACTGACCAACTCTCCGGCTCAAAACCCCAACATCAATCGAACGGGCAGTCGGATTCTTTACCAAAGAGGATCTACAGGCATATATGACCCCTTATGTCTGCGTTACGATGAACATCACATTCGGGTAGATAGCTATGGCAAAGGCAGTGATCCGGTCATTGCTTCTTTATCCTTGGGTACCGCACAAGGTTGTAACGACCACATACCCACCACAGCTCAACTCAACAGCTATCCTTTATTAAGCAAAGATACCTCGGGTTATATTGACGCGGGTTGGCATTTTGCCAATTCTGTAGCACATCTTCGAGTAGGTTCTATCTCGGTAGGCATGAGTGCTACCTTGTTAACCTTACATCAACTGGATTTGGATTGGTCGCAGGGCGGCGGTTTTAATGGCTATGTAGCTCTTAATTCTGCCGGCTGGAATTGTTATAACAACAATGATCTGGATTGTGCGTTGGTCCCCCATCCCTATGGTATTTTTGTTTCAGAAGTAAGCTCATATGGTAACGATGTTGATGATTTATTACCGGGGGTGAATTTTGGCTGTTTTAATGACTGTGGTCTGATTAACTCTGCTTTCCTGGGGGCTTATGGTAAGACCGCCTTCGAACACAACTTACGTATTATGGGCGCCTGGGGCATGGTCATCAGTAATTCTCACATGGCGGGCAACCACATTGGCGGCAATGGCAACAAATCAAAAATCACCCTGCGACAGGTACGCACCGATGCAGCTGCCAGCGAATCGACTGACCCGGAAAACTTTATCTCAGGCAACCATGCAGGAACCGGTCCTGGTTGGCAGCGAACCGCGGATGAAACTGCACATTTCAGCCCTCATTACAATTTCCTGATTGATAACATTTTAGGAGACAGCGATCAAAACCCATTAACTGAAGAAGCCAGTTGGCTTGAATTACATCCAGGCCATCAGTATTCCAACATATATGGTACAGAGTTTTTAACCTGGGCTGGCACTGACACCAACTCAACACAAATTGCTTTGGGAGGCAGATACCTTTCAACCCATGAAACTACTTTTAATGGCACCAATGTCACTTGCCGTTTTAGACAACGAGTTTATCCTCAACCCAGCTATTACTATGATGAGAATTTAATTTTTTCTGATGCTCCAGATGGTGCCTGTAATGGTCAAACCAGAGTTACGCCTATACCAAATGAACCGGGAATTTATATTGATCTTATTTTTGCAGATGGTTTCAACTGACTTTCTGTTAACGTACTGAAGTGGTTTTAATACATGAAAATAGTCTGTCAAGTGGTAGGGCTATTATTGCCCGTTGTTTGAGCACAACCCCTACATAAAACTCTGTCACTTTTAACAAGATAGACTTTTCTGTGCTGGTTATTCAAAATAAGCCAATCACTGATTAAGCCGTCGCTGATAGTCTTCCAACTGTAACTGATCCTCTGGTGACCAAAGGTCATGAGCCTTGGCTTTAAGTTCTTGCATCAGACTGGCGGCGGCGAAATAATTATTTTGTGTAGCTTCGACTTGCGCTTTTATCTTGAGAAATGGGTATGCTGGCGGGTTAAGTATCGCAGCTTGCTCAATAACCAAAGCCGCTTCCATTGGATCCTCAGCCAATAACAAAACCGCCAGGTGATTGAGTATACGGATACGAAGGACTCTATTGTGTGGACTTTGCATCACCTTTTGCCGAGCGTTTTGCATGGCGCTTAACGCCTTGGCCTGTTGTTGTTTGGATAATGCATCCATGGCACGCCAGTAATCAATAATGGCATGGTCCTGTAAATCAGTACTTACAGCCTTGATGGCTTGTTCGAAAGCTTCTGTATCACCACTATAAAATTGATAGGCTAAGCTCAAATCGTGGTAAGTCAGCTGTTGGCTGTCATTAATAATCATTTGTTCCAGTTGGTCTAATAAGGGTGGTATCTGTTGCCACTGGTCGGTTTGTTGATGGTACTTAATTTTAGCCACCAAGTATTGATTAGACAAATATTCATTGCTGGTTTCAGTGAGCAAGACGGCTATTTGATCCAGAGCTATTTTCACTTCTTTCATTTGCCCAGTTAACAAATTGATGTCGGCTATTTTTAACCAGTTGCTGATTTGACCGGACACATCACCTAGCATTTTTTGTTCAATTAATAGGCTTGATGTCAATTGTTCTGCCAACTCCAATTCGCCCAACTCTAGATACAAACCTGCCAAACGGGATTGAGCGGTCAACTGATATCGAAACTCACCTGCTTGCTCAAATTCAACAACAGCTTTTAACGCATGGATTTTTGCTTGTTCAAAATTGCCATTATCGTGATTGATTCCAGCCAGAGTATTATAGGCAGATCCGAGAGAGCGATGGTTAATGGTGTCCTGATTTTGCAACAAGTTGATGGATTGACTGATGGCCTGTTCTGCCAAAACCAAATCACCTAATTCCGTGGCGATAATGGCTTTGTTGGTAAAGAAATAATGAATTTGTGTGTATTGTTTGCTTTCTGCCAAGCTGATGACTTCATCTAAAGTCTGTAGTGCCTTTTGATGTTTCCCCAATCGCCATAAAGCCAAAGCTTTGGCATTCAATGTCCCTAGATGCAAGGGTTCTGCCTGAACAGTTTGTAACAAGGTTTCAGCAATGGCCAACGCTTGATCATGTTGTCCCTGCTTGCGGTAGGCAATAGCCAATTCATACCAGGCTTTCCAAAACTTAGGATCTTCCTTGGTGGCCAATTCAAAGTATTGAATGGCTTCTGCAGCTTTGCCTGAGAATTGAGCCCCCATACCCCGTATATAGTTTTCAATTGCATATCGGTCATCACTGAGTGTTTGATTCGATGTCCAACGGCTGGTATCAACTTCTAATTGATTATTGACCCATTGATACATTTGATCAAACAGTTCTTTGACAGCGATGGATTGAAACTGTTGCTCTGCCAGCTGCCTGTCCGCATTTCTTAAAACAGCATGGGCTCTGAACTGGTTGTTATTTTCTGTAACATCAAAGACCAATGCCACATCAATTTCTCGGTTATGGGTCAGTGAAATGGCGTTTTTTTCTGCTTCAGCAGTCAGCATTTGGGTTTTGGATAAATGTTTGACTTTGATGGCCTGATTACCACTGAACATTTCAATCAGATAACTCATACCACCCGAGGCCATCCAGGCCTGATCGGCTTGATTGAGCTGCTCTATATTTGGCAAGACTGACAGCACCAAGGGCTTGGCTATGGCATCTATATTTATCATCGGCTGGGTGTCTTTGCTATTGGTCATCAAAGACCAACTCACAAAGAAAACAGTGATGATAACCAAAGCTAGCAGGACATAAGAAACCAACCGATTGTTGGTGCGCTTAAAAACGTCATTTTGTGGAGGCTGCAGACTGACTTCCGGTTTAAATATAAATCCCTGACCGTGAACGGTTTGTATCAGGTTTTCCGCATCCCCTGCTTGATTCAATAACTTTCGTAACCTTTGAATTTGTTTATACAACGTGGCATCGGTGATGACTTTATTCTTCCAGGCATGGTCAGCCAATTGATCCCGGGAAACCACCTGACCCTGATGCTGCATCAAAAACAACAAAACTTCAAACCCCAAATGAGTGATCGCCAAAGGTGTATCACCATGGAACAACTGTCTGGTATTTAAATCCAGATGATAATCGAGGAAATAAAGTTTGTTGGTTTGCTCTGAGGTCAATTTTAAAGGGTTAATCATTGCATTCAATGAGATGAGTTTAACAGAAATCATTTCTGCGATGTCTGTAATTTGTCTCAATTTTGTCCGATAAATGTCAAGCAATGTCTGGCATCGAAACCTTAAATTATCATTGCCAATCAGCAATCATGGCTGAGACACCAGGTGCAATCGATGGTGGTATTTAAGCCTCAGTTGTTTGGAAGTTGAGGTGAAACCTGAAACAAATACATGCTTAGGTTTCGTCACTCTTAAATTTTGATTGTTTAACGTTACGAGGGAATTGAAATGAAAAAGGTAGTCAAAGGCCAAAACTGGATTTTGCTGGTTCTGGCTTTGCTGTGCAGTTTTACTGTGGCAGCACAATCCGGAGGCATTTTTGAAATCAGTAAAGCCACCATTGAGTCAGGAGGCACCACCAGCAGTGGCGGTGTTTTTGAAGTAAAAGGAAGTATAGGTCAGTACGAAGTTAATGGCACCACTGATGTGGCTTTATATCAAGTCACCGGTGGATTTTGGGTCAGCGGCCAAGGCAATGACCTTATTTTTGAGAATGGATTTGAATAGGAGAAAGACAATGAAAATAAGCAATTTAATTATGATTTTGGTCTTAATGAGTTTCGGCCAAATAACATGGGCTGTTAACTTAGGCAGCGAATACACTTACCAGGGAGAATTGAAAACCAGTGGCAGCCCAGCCAATGGGGCTTACGATTTTCAATTTGATTTATATAATGTATCTACCAGTGGCAGTTCGCTGGCCACCAATGCTGTAGATGATGTCGATGTGACTGACGGTGTGTTTAATGTAGAACTGGATATGGGTGATGCCTTTATCGGTGATCAACTGTACTTGGAAATCAGTGTAAGAGACGGCGCAAGCACAGGCAGCTATACCACCTTATCACCCCGTCAAAAAATTACCGCAGCACCTTATGCGCAAGGCTTGATGCCGGGCACAGTGGTCATGGGTAATGGCAACATTCCAATGGTTCACGGCATCAATACAGCTTCCTCCGGCGGTCGAGGTTTACATGGTGAAATGACCCATTCAAATGCCAGTGGCCAAGGTGTACGAGGTGAATCTAATTCAGCTAATTCAAGCGCCATTGGGACCTATGGCATTCTGACCAACGCCAGTGCCACCGGCAGTGGTGTCAAAGGGCAAACCAACGGCACTGGCGGTTATGGTGTTTGGGGACAGGGTGGAGCTAATGCCATCGGTGTATTAGGACAAACGAACTCAAACAGCAGAGCAGGCGTTTGGGCCTACAATTCCAGTACTGGTCCCGCTTTGCGCACTGAAAGTGAGGGTAACCTGATAGAGGCTTGGGACCTTTCTCCTGTTAACCTGCGATTCAAGGTTGATAACGCCGGCAATGTTTCAGCAGACGGCACGTTCACCTCTCCAGCTGCCGACTTTGCCGAGTTGTTACCAGCAAAACCTGGCCTGGAGCCAGCAGATGTGTTGGTTATTGATGAAATGGGCCATCTGAGCTTAAGTACCGAAGCCTATCAAAAGAATTTGGCCGGTGTTTATTCCACCAAACCCGCTTTTATGGGTGGTGTTCAATCAGATGAATCTGATCAGAACAAAGTGCCATTGGCCGTAGTCGGTATCATTCCAGTAAAAGTCACCACTGAAAACGGTACCATTAAACCCGGTGACATGCTGACTTCTTCCAACACCGCAGGCTACGCCATGCGAGCTGACGCCAACGCCCCGAACGGCACAATTATTGGTAAAGCCTTAGGCACCATGGCCGATGACAAAGGCCAAGTCCAAATGTTTGTGATATTACAGTAAATAAAGATAAGCCAATTAAAAGCCAAAGTATTCAGTTACTTTGGCTTTTTTGAGTTTTTTAAAACACCTTTGGAGCAGAGTCGATCAAGTTAACTTAATAAGTATTCATGATTGTAATTTCACGCCTCCTAATGTAGTGCCCCTTACACTTGAATCATTTGTTATATATTTGTTACCATTTCACCTAGTTTATTGATTGTATTAAGATTTCGACCCGTAGCTGAAACCCCCAAACATTTATCAATATTAGCAACCAGCTTAGACCTACCTATTCCATCAGGGGCGTACAGATAAAATACATTTCCATTGAGTTCATACTTTTCATTTTCGCTAGCAAGAGAAGATATTTTCTCAAAATCAGGTTGAGGTACTTTTTGAGTAAAATAAAAATGTATTTCTTTACCTTGGATTGAATTATAGGGATTATTGTTAAGTGAGCGCTCAAATTCCGCTTTTTCAAGAATCATAATATCGATATTGAAGCCAAATTTAGAAGCTATTTTGAGTTGTATACTTTCATCAGGTCTCTCTTTACTTTTTAAAACAACGTTTCCACTTTGAATGTATGTTTTAACCTCACAAAATCCCATCTCTTCCAACAAAGAAGAAAGATCCTTCATGGTCATTTTATTTTTTCCACCGACATTTATTCCTCGAAAAAGTAAAACATATGTCTTCATCTTATCTCCCAATCATGCTTAACAATTTAATGGCAGTACAAATCAACTATCTTAGTAAGGTGTCAGCAAAAATTCACACGCTGTATTTCCTCAAATGTAATTCTAAACCATTGAATCCTAACATTGTTGGAGAATATACATCCCCTGCTCCGGCATGGGAACTCCATAGTTTTCAATATCTTACCTGGTAGATGATTAACATAATTATCCGCCCTATTTATCAATCAACTTCAAAATCATGGTTTTTTGTGTCAGTAGGATAGACATTAGATTGTGGAGATTCCCACCTCGTCGGGAAAGACTGTTCGTGTCTTTGATTGACGGCTGAAATTTTGTGTTTGTCGCTGTTAATTCGGACTTATCTCGCTTAGAATGCTTGCTTGTTTGAAATCTGTCATGTGTCATGAGTGTTACTGAGAATAATTTAAAGCCCGATTGTTTACGGCAGGCCATTATTGGAGTGGATGCGCCGTTTTGCACACCTTTTGGACAACGCTTGATGACTTATTGTGATTACACGGCTTCGGGTCGTACGCTGACCTTTATTGAGAAATATTTGATGAAGTTGCAACGCCATTATGCCAACACGCATACCGAAGATGACATGACCGGTCGTTCGATGACACGGTTGTTACATAATGCGGAACAACGAATCAAGGACTCGGTGGGTGCTGATGAAAATGATCGCATCATTTGTACCGGCACTGGTGCGACCGGCGCCATCAATAAACTTCAACAAATCCTTGGCACTTATTTGCCACCTGCCACCCGAGCCCAAATCGAACGTTCAGCCGATTGTGACCTGGAAAAAATCAAGGCACAATCTCCGGTGGTTTTTGTGGGGCCTTATGAACACCACAGCAATGAAATTTCCTGGCGTGACGGTTTATGCGAAGTGGTAGAATTGGACTTGGATGCCTATGGTCATGCGGACCTGGTGCAACTGAAGTCTTTGCTCGAAAAACCTGAATACCAAAATCGTTTAAAAATTGGCTCTTTTTCTGCCGCTTCAAATGTCACTGGATTAATCTCACACACCCGCGATATCGCACGTTTGCTTCATCAACAAGGCGCTGTGGCATTTTTTGATTTTGCTGCCAGTGCGCCTTATGTGGAAATTAATATGCATCCAAAAGATGATCCTGATGCCTATTTTGATGCCATTTTCTTGTCACCACATAAGTTTCTGGGCGGCCCAGGTTCGACTGGCGTTCTGGTATTCAACAAAAACCTCTACCAAAGCCAGTTGCAACCCACCGTCTCTGGCGGTGGCACTGTCAGTTATGTGGCACGCCACGATCACGATTTTTTTGATGACATTGAAGAACGGGAAAAAGCCGGCACCCCAGGGGTATTACAAATCATGCGTGCTGCTTTGTGCTTTGAAGTTAAAGAAAAATTTGGGGTGAATCAAATACATACCATTGAACAACAGTGGCTTAAACAGGCCTTCACCGCTTGGCAAAAACACCCCCGCATTGAAATTCTCGGTGATCAGAACCCTGAAAATCGCGTCGGTATTGTGTCATTCAACATCAAAACGGCTTCGGGCAAATACCTACACCCCAAATTTGTTACAGTTTTATTGAATGACTTATTTGGTATTCAGTCACGAGCGGGGTGTTCCTGTGCAGGCCCTTATGGACATCAATTACTCGGCATTGATGAAGAAACCTCCGAGCAATACCGCGCCTTGATTCAACGCGGTTACCATGGTATCAAGCCAGGTTGGTGTCGTGTCGGTTTTCATTACATCATGGACCAACCAGAAGTACAGTACATCATTGATAGTGTCAATTTTATTGCAGACAACGGCACTGAGTTCTTGCCCTGGTATAAATTCTGTTTAAAACAAGCTTGTTGGCAACATATTGATGATGATGGTAAGTGCCCGGAATTGTCTCTAGATGAAGCATTTAAGCAAAGCATTGACAATCCGCAACCTTTATCACCGATGCTTAGAAGATCCTTGTATCAGCAATTTTTACAGGAAGCTGAGCAACTCAAAGCCAAAGCCAAGACCCTACCAGTCAGAGCCACCCAGTCCATACCTGAAATTGAGCATCTAAATCAGTTTGTGGTCTAAATGACAACCACAAGGAACACAATAACAAAGGCATTGTTTAACACAGCGCTATGCTTTGTGTTCTTTTTAGGATTTCCAAGGGGGTTATGTGCCACTGAGTCAATTGAATTCAATAAAGACTATGTCATTTTACCCAATGAAGAAAAACAACTTGTATTAGATGTCAAATTTGATTCACCCAGCTTAATCAGCATAGAACAAGTAACCACTTTGAAATTAGTGATGGGTGAGGGAACTTTGCAGCATGATTTAAGCTCACCGACTCATGACATGTTTCCTCTTTATTTTTTACACCACAAACAACCACAAAAAATACAGCTTGCTATCACTGGAAACCAACATCAACCCATCAAGATTAGATTAACTTCAACAATCCTTGACGACTCTACGTATTTGCAATGGAAATTGTTGATTGAGGTTATCAAGAATTACAATGAGGGAAAATTTGAAGACAATCAAAAATTACTTGAACTACTCAATAAGCAAAAAATAGAGGTGACCACACCGCTTGGCAAATACCTTTTAGCTGTCCATGCCTCCAATTTTCGGCAGTTGGGCTTTTTGGATGAAGCTGAGATTAAACTTCAACAATTACTGAATGTAGCACCAGAAAACACAATATTTAGAAGCCATGTTTTTTCCTTTCTTGCCAGCTTAAACATGACCAAAGGGCAACACCATTCAGCGATAGCCCAATTACAACAAGCCCTGCAAATCAATAAAAACCACTCCAATGAAGTCATGACCGCCTCAACATTCAACAGCATTGGCTTAAATCATTACTTAATGGGAAACTATGAAAAAGCCATCAACAATTACCTCAAATCAAAAGTCATTTGGGAAAAGCTTGAAAACATTGAACAACTCACGCGCATCCAAAACAATCTGGGTGGAGCCTATTTCCAAACTGGATTCATACAAAAAGCGTTGGACATGTATGATCAAGGCATCATCACAGCACAAAAAATGGGAGATGATAGGGGGCTGGCTTACCTGAAAGAAATGCGCGCATGGAATCTGGAAACTCAGGGTCAGTTCGAAGGGCTGATAAAAGAATGGCACCAAATTATTGAATTACGACAACACCTCAATGACAAGCCTGGTGTGATAAGAGCTTTAAGATTATTAGGTCGGCTGTATGCCAAACTCGGCGATGAAGCACTGGCTTTGAATTACCTGAAACAATCAATCAGCGAAGCTGAAAAAATCACCTTGACTGCTTACTACTCAACCACCCTCCGAGAATTGGCCGCGGTTTATGTTGAGCAACAAAACTTTACAGAAGGTGCTGCTTTATTGCAAAAAGCCATTAAATTTGACCAAGCTAAAAATAACCAGCTACAACTGGCTTCTGACTATATGGCTATGGCTAATCTGCAATTCCAGCTGGCCAAAAGCGTACCAGAACACCTCAGAACGGAACCATTATCAAATGCCATCGACCACATCAATCAAAGCAGAAAAATATATGCAGGTTCTAGCGAATCACTGCACTTGTTTAAACTCAACTTGCTTGCCAGCCAAGTATATACTTTGCATCATCAATATGCCAAAGCAAATAAATTACTGATACAACTTTTACAACAAGCCAACGATGGCTTTGCACAATTTAAAGTGTTGACGGCACTTGGACAACTTTTTTTTCAGCAAAATGATTATCAGCATGCGGCTACATATTTTGAAAATGCCTTGTCATCAGCCGAAAAGATCAGCCAGGGCATTCACATTCCTGTTCAACTGGCTAGCTTTAATAAACAAACTGAACAAATCAGAAACGATTTAATTCTGAGCTTGTTGCATGAACGGTTTCAAACACCACAAGAAACTTCATTGCTTTATAAAACACTGTTAATTTCTGAAGCGGGAAAAGCCCAAGTTCTCAATAGACTGATTCAAAGTCCATTTAACCATTCACATGATAATGAGCAACTAAAACAAGCCCAAAACAGATTCATCGCCTTAAACAACATCAAACAAAATCTTTTAAACCAACCTGACTTCACCCAGGCAGAAGTTGACAGGCTGCAACACAGAATCTTGATGGCTAAAAATGAACTCGATGCATTAAAGGAAAGCCGGCAGCTGTACAAACCCAATCAATTTTCAGAAAACCGCATCCATCAACTACGAGACAGACTGACACCGAATCAAACCATCTGGGCCTACAGATTGGACGAAAAACAATCCTTACTCTGGGAAGTCAACAAACAAGGTATACAACTCCATTATTTACCAGCCAAATCAAAAATAGAGTCAGCCATCACTGAGCTTTTTATTTTTTTTAAAAACAATCCTGGATCACGTCAATTACCCAACCATATTTTACAAATCAGAAAGTGGCTTAATGAACATGTGCTTTTCCCCATCCACACATCACATGAAAACGTCATTGTTCCCCACGGTTTGCTTACCATTTACCCATGGGGTCTGCACCGCAACTCTAGCATCAAGTTGACACCATCATTGATACTTCAATATCAACAGAATCGTCAATTTCAAGACAATCAAAACATTTTAGTTGTTTCCAACCCAATCAGCCAAAATATTAACTTGCCGCCACTGCCTGGCTCAACCGCGGAATCAGAATGGATTAAAAACCAATGGTCGATAGACCACTTTACCTGGATTGATGGTGAGATGGCCACTTATGCCAACTTGCAACAGGAGTTAGTGAAACAACCTGATATCATACATTTCGCTACACATGGCATCATCAACAATGAATTTCCGGAACTTTCAGGATTGCTTTTACCCCAAAACAACCAGATAGAGTTATTAACCATTAACGAAATTTCACAGCTTGAAATCAACGCTGACCATGTGGTACTTTCGGCCTGCGATACAGCACAAGGACAAAATATTGATGGCGAAGGACTTATTAGCATCAGCTACGCCTTTTTAGCTGCAGGAGCTAAACAGGTACACGCTACCTTATGGCCAATGACAGAACGGGAAGGCATGGTCGCAACAAAAGAAATGTATAACGAACAAAAAATAAACCCCATCACACACCCCACGTGGGTCAGTTACACCATTCTCGAGTGAGAGAATTTGCTGCAATAAGTCACTGGTTAAAATCTTTAACTGGAGACTAAACCATGAGCACCAAAAACTTAAAAGATGCAGGTCATACCCATCCCAGCAACACATTAGATTTGGTTAAGAATTATTTATCAGGCACCCTATCGGGTAAAATTTCATCACTGACATTCAACGATAAATACCGGAATACCAAAATCGGATTCAGGGTTCCAAAAACTGAGTTTTATGAGCTTGGAGATGAGCTATTACTCGAAAAATTATCAGCAGAAGACCAATTAGATTTAATCATCAGAAAAGAGAATGACCACAATACTTTTTGTATCTTGAATCTGCAATACATAGCCGCAGAAGACTTTTTTTATGGTAGAAGAACATTATCGGATCAGGTCTATGAAGTCGCTGTAGATTCAATTGAAATAGACAAACACTTTATTTTAAGAATTAAATATCACGGCCTTGATGGTCATCTTGGGTCTGACTGGCATGATGGTTATGCACACCCGATTCCATAACCATCAATTTTTCCAACAAACAAGCCGGCTTGATAACTGGCTGGCTTTTTTTGTTACGTTTAATTTTACAACTGCCAGCAATCTCAACTGTTCCTCGCAACTAAAAACTTGAATCAATCCTTTTTGATAGCGAATCACTGTAATAATCCCCAAGATTTTTATACCTTGTTATTAATTCTAATGTTCAGTTTTTTCTAACTGAGACAGTATTTTTTTCAATGAAACCACCTTAAAGTTCTGATTAGTCTGTGGCCGGGTATTTTTATCGTCCTGAGTAATGAACAGACCTTCGGGAAATTGAGAGGAGGACAATAGCTGATTAACATCAATACCATCGGTGCCTGTCACTTGATCAATTTGGCTGTTACCTTTCACGCTGACAGAAATGACATGGTGGTAATCTTCGAGGTCGTAAATAGGGTATTGACTGTTACCCTGAGATGAAACCATCAGATAGGTTTTGTTTTTTTGCTTGATTAATGCCAGACCTTCAACATCAGCTACCAATTTTTCACCATCAACATTAATTACCAATTCTCTTATACCATCTTCCCAATAATTAAATTTCCACACACCTGTATCTTCTTCACCGATGTAGATGTTGCCATTAGAGTCATCAATTACACAACCTTCTGATTGGGAAGGTATGCTTAATGTTCTTAACTTTTTGATATTTATGTCATCATTGATGAATACTTTATCGAGTTCATAGAGTTCAGCATCACCGTCCTTACCAGTCATCACAAATATCAATCTTTGTTTTACATGCCCCATACAGAAACCATAGACTTCTGAAAAAGCAGATTGATCTGACTTCAGACCATCCCAAAACTGAATCCCACCATCACTATCAATGGTGAATAAGCTGATTGAGTTATTGGAACGGTTGCTAGCGCCAATCACATCCACTTTTATTCCACGTAGATGATAGTTTTGACGGATATCCACATTATTCAACCGACCGGCAGGAAGGAATTGTTTGATGTTGCCGGATAAGTCATAACTGTATAAACCCTGCTTTTTTTGTGTTCCCAAAATCAAACTTTTTTCAGGATCTGCAAAATTCACCCACAAGGCTGGATCATCAGCAGCGTCACCGGAATGATTAACTGCTTCAGTCTCGACATCGGCATCCACCATCAATTGCCATGGTTTAGATTGTATACACCCACCTAATAAACCAATGGCACACAATGTCACAATTTTTCTCATTTGACAAAATCATTAAAAAAAGCGGAGTTTATAAACAGCATGTGACAAACCCATGAAATTATCACTGAATTGTAACAAAGGCTGATTACCATTGGCGTTTTTTAATCTGCAACACTTTTCAACACATGAAACCAAATAAACTTATGATGGCTATGTCGCTTGCCTTATTGAGCAACCATGCCCTTTCAGCCAATATCAATGGTAAGGTCACCGATGCCAGCAAAACCAATTTGTTTGAAAATGCCAAAGTTACTTTGGTTGAGACTGGACAGGTGACTGCCAGTGATGGCAAAGGACGTTTTGTTTTTTCAAATCTTTCAGCCGGGACTTATACCATTGTCGTTGAATACATCGGCGCTGAAAAAATAACTCAGCAAATTGAATTGGGTGATGATCATGCACAGATTGAATTGATCATTGGTGAAGACACCGCTCGCATGGATAACATCCTGGTTGTGGGTCAGGCCGCTGGTTTATCCATGTCGATGAACAAGCAAAAAAACGCAGAAAATCTGGTGAATGTGCTCTCTGCAGATGCTGTGGGTCAATTACCAGACCAAAACGTGACCGAAGCTTTGCAACGGGTTCCTGGCATTTCGATTACCCGGGATCAAGGTGAAGGCCGTTTCATCACAGTAAGGGGTATGGACCCCAACTTTAACGCCATTTCAATCAATGGTGTTTCGTTACCATCAGCCGAAGCCACCGATCGACAAGTGGCATTGGATGTCATTCCATCTGATTTGATTGAAGAAGTAACCGTCAGTAAAACTGTGCGCGCTGACAAGGACGGTGATTCTTTGGGCGGAAATATTGATGTCAAATCATTGAGCGCTTTTGACCGAGGCGGTCAAACATTTAATCTGAGATTAGAAAGCTCATACAATGATTTGGTTGATGAATTTAGCCCAAAATTATCTGGCACTTACACCAACCTGTTCTCCTTGGGTGATGGCTATGATAATTTTGGGATTGCGGCATCGGTGAGCTGGTTTGACCGTTCCTTTGGTTCAGACAATCTGGAAACTGATGGCGGTTGGGAAGCTTTTGAAACGCCTCAAGGTGATATCGTCTTACCACCAGAAAGTGAACAAAGGGACTACACCGTAAATCGCGAAAGACTGGGCGTTGCTTTCAATATAGACTACCAACCTACTGATTATTCTTCCTTTTATTTCCGTACTTTATTCAGCGATTTTGAAGACAACGAAACCCGCTTAAGAAACGAAATCAAATGGGACAAGGGCGACGTGGTCAGTGTCAATGGTGGTCAAATTGAATTCAGCGATGTTGAAGTTCAAAAAGAACTCAAAGCCCGCTTGGAAACCCAAACCATTCAGTCTTATGTCTTTGGTGGTGAACACTGGTTCAATGACTGGGAAATTGATTATGCCTTGGGTTATTCAAAATCCGAAGAAGAAGAGCCAAACCGGATTGATGCTACATTTGAAAATGATTTCGACATGGGTTTGAACATCAACAGTCGTATTCCAGGTATCAATGCCTCTGACGCCTCTTTGGTTGCTGCCAATTATGAGTTAGACGAGGTTGAATTCGCGAACAATATGACCGAAGACGAAGAAACCAGTTTTGCTTTGAATTTCAAACGCAGGGTACAAATCGCTGATGATCAGGATGCTTACTTTAAATTTGGATTCAAACAACGTAACCGTGATAAATACAACGACCAAAATATCATTATTTTTGATGGCTTTGGACAAGACTATACCCTGGCAGATTTTGCAGGAAGAGCAGTCAGCCATTTTTCACAACCATTTGGCGCTGTGGTCGATCGTCGCAGTTTTTCTGATTTCTTCTTCAGCGGCATGAGTGGTTTTGAATTTGATGCTGAAGATTCAGGTATTGAATCCATTGGTGCCGACTACGATGTATCTGAAGACATTACAGCTGCTTATATGATGGCACGCTATCAAACCGGCAACAGCAAATGGATTGGTGGTCTGCGCTTAGAAAGAACCGAGTTTACTGCCAATGGTGTGCGAGTCACCATTGATGATCAGGTGAATGATGGCGATGCCACATTCTCAGATTTGAAAGTAAAGAAAAATTATTCCAATTTGTTACCTTCTTTGAATTTCATTCATGAATTCAGTGACAAAATGATACTGAGGGCTGCTGCTTCTGAATCTTTGGTCCGACCTAATTTTGGCGATTCAGCGCCATTAGAACTTTTTGAAATTGAAGAAGATGATGGTGAAATCGAACGCAAAGCTGAAGTGGGCAATCCCCTACTTAAACCATTAACGGCTCAAAACTATGATTTAAGCGTGGAATACTATCCAGGTAATATTGCGGTTATTTCAGCTGGGATATTTTATAAAGACATTCAGAACTTCATCGTTCGTGCCGATGTGGCCGGTTCAGGTGAGTATGCTGATTTCGATGAGGTTATTAAGCCTTTGAATGGCTCTGATGCTGAGTTGTTTGGCTTGGAGTTGAACTATGCTCAACAACTGAAATTCCTGCCTGCGCCTTGGGATGGCTTGATTGTTTCGGCCAACTACACCCACACTGACTCGTCGGCCAACCTGGACTTTCGAGCTAAAGACATCAACTTACCGCGTCAATCGGACAATGTAGCCAACCTGTCTTTGGGGTATGAAAAAAACGGTTTCAGCCTACGTGCGGCCTGGACCTACCGTGATCAGTATTTCGCTGAAATTACCGAACTGGATGATCCAAGTTTAGATTTGTATGTAGATGACCATTTACAATTTGACGTTTCCGCGAAGTATCAAATCAATGACCGCTTCCAGATTTACGCCGAGGGTATTAATCTAACCAATGAACCTTTTTATGCGTTCTTTGGTGACCGCAGCCAATTGGCTCAATATGAAAAATACGGTTGGACGGCACAAGTGGGCTTCCGCATGTTTTTTGAATAAAGCACTGCTTATATCACTCGACAAGACTCTCTATTTAGCGCTTGTCGAGTGACTTTAATGATAGCCATGCAGCCCGTTTTATTCTGAATATGTTGACCTGATTGGATTTGTAAACCGTTTGGTGATCCAGCGACATACCGTTGGCACGCGCCACTTTTTCAGATGACAGGTTGGTGGTTGATATTATTGAAACCACAGAATGGCTTAAATCATGATTCCGACACTTTATGGCGACCTAAGGAACCTGGCAAAAGTAAGCTGAATCATTATCGGCTTGAGATAGAAACCATGCTGGCCAATGGCTCAACTCAGAAATTCATCGCCAACAGATACAAGACCACAAAAGCTAACCTTTACCTCAGTCTAAAAAAATATAATATCAAGAAACCAAAAATTAAATGATTGTTATATGTACAAAAAATATGATAGCATGCACCCCGTGTGCAATTAAAAGTGTGTGTTTTAATTTAATTATAGAAGGAGATTTTTTAATGAAGAAACTTATACTTTTAGCACTGACTTTTAGTTCTTTTTTGGCCGTTGCCTGCGGCGACAATTCAATTCAAAATGTTGGTGGACCTGTAAGTGATGGGCAAAGTTCCATTCAGACTAACTCTGGATTATCTGCCTCATTTTCAGGAGATGTTGGAACGGATTGTGTTGAGTTGCCACCAATTAAGGTAACTGGTTTTGTTTATTTTAGCATACAAAGGCTTGTGATTGGCATTACCTATGCATTGAATGCATCTGGCGGTGGCGGTGGCGGTGGCGGCGCTGATGAAACCATCGAGGTAGACCAAAATTTAAACTGTAGTTCATCTCATAGTGGCAAAAGATTCGATGCTGCTACATTGGCCTTTAAAGCGGCAATGCTTAAAGCAATGAAACCAGGTGGTATTGGTAGATTTGCATTTTGCCGACAATACCCAGCTGAGAGTATATTTGAATTTGAGCTTCCAAATGGACAAACTGCTGACTATCGCGTGTTTTCATGTACCGCTTCGTTCAGACCTTTATCATTAGAGATACCTAATAGCTGTGGTTAATAAAATAATAATAACTCTATTTTTGTTGGTGATAATGTTTGTTATTGCCAACAAAAAAATGTCTTCGCACGCTATCTCAGAGGCTGTCGATCAGAAGGTTTCAGAACAGAGGCCTGAAAATCTTATTGAATCTATACCAGTAGAAAATGAAGATGCCACAAACAAAGATCAAGAAGGTGACTTATATTTGGCCTATGTTGAATGTGGGGAAAGCAAAGAACAGTTTTTATTAAATGTAGACTCTATTATTAAAAATGCAGACCAAGATTTGTTGGAGTCGATTGACCAAACACTTGCGCGTTGCGAGATTTGGTTCGATTATCTTTCCTCACTAGATTCCTCAGAGTCAGAAAAGTTGTTAAAAAAACATAAAGATAGAAGTGATTTTATAGTTTCCCTTGCTTCACTTGAACAAGATAACAATGTTCTTGGTGATGCCATAGATACGTTGATTAAAAACGATGATCCCTATTTGAGTAGTTTATCGCTAGAATACTTGTTGAGGTTTGATTTTGAATTCAGAGAAAAATTAGCAGAAACAATGAACACCAAAGATATTAACTTTTTGCTGGGAAATGAAAAATTAATATTTTTATACCAATGTTATGCCGGTGAAGATTGTACGGCGAATGGTCAAATTATGCAGGGCTTGTGTCAAATAGACCCTGTCACATGCAATCTTTCATATCCTGAATTAGTCCGTCGAGAAGTTACACCAAATCAATTTGATGATTTTATTTTGGCTATTAATTCGGTGAACACAATAATTAATTCAGATTGGTTCAAAGAGAGAGAAGTTCTTAATCCAACAGACCCATAAACGCCCTGTCATTCTTTCTGATGAGGTGTCGTGTTAGTATCGAATCACAGACACCTCATCAAACTCTACAGTATTATATGAATTTTTCTTGATTGACAAATGTTTTGATCTTCAAGAGCTTGCAGAAATAAGGATTGATTTCTCAAACAGCATGGCGAAGAAATAAGTACAATACTAACAATCACTTACGCAGCATTTCGAAAAAATTGCTCTTTTAATTAAATTAAAGAACCCTAATAAAGCACTGCTTATATCACTCGACAAGACTGTTTTTTTTAGCGCTTGTCGAGTGACTTTAATGATAGCCATGCAGCCCGTTTTATTCTGAATATGTTGACCTGATTGGATTTGTAAACCGTTTGGTGATCCAGCGACATACTGTTGGCACGCGCCACTTTTTCAGATGACAGGTTGGTGGTTGATATTATTGAAACCACAGAATCACTTAAATCATGGATAAAAGCATGATCCCGACACGTTATGGCTGCTTCTGTAGCATAACCATTTCCCCAATAATCAGGCAATAAAGAATAACCAATTTCGAGTTCTTGTTGTCCATCCACTTCTTGAATTAACAGACCACAGTGCCCAACCAAATCACCTGTATGTTTTTCAACCATGGCATTCATCCCTCCCAAGCCTTGCGCATATCGATAAAATTGATATTGATACCAATCTTTACAAAGTTGTTCAGGTGAAACATTGGGTAGGTTCCAATGCAAAGAAGTTCTCGGATCCTGAAAAAAAGGCAACCAGATTTCAAAATCTGCTTGCCTCACTTTTCGATAGTTGAGTCTCGCACTGGTTTGTCCAGCTAAAAGCATGGACATGGCTTAACTGACTACCGTATTGTCACCGTACTGCGCTTTTTCCAATGCAGCAATGCGATCTTCCAAGGGTGGATGCGTAGAGAATAACTTGGCCAAGGTGGCTTTACCGCCTGAAATACCGAAAGCAGCAAATTCACCTTCCAATTTTTCAGTTCTGGTGCTGCGTTGCAATGCTTTTAAGGCATCAATCATGTTTTGATTACCTGCCAAATTGGCGCCACCCTCATCGGCATGAAACTCACGCCACCTCGAAAAGGAGTTAATAATAATGGCTGCCAAGAAGCCGAGAATAATTTGTGCAATCAATGTACCAATAAATGAACCCATGGTATAGCCACCGCCTCTTGAATCACGTGAGGCCGCTGCTATGGCATAACCGATGATACGTGAAAAGAAAATCACAAAGGCATTAAGGATGCCCTGAATCAATGCCATAGTCACCATATCACCATTAGCAACATGCGCCACTTCATGACCCAAAACCGCTTCTACTTCATTGCGCTTCATGGTTTGTAACAAGCCGGTACTGACTGCCACCAGTGAATCATTTTTCTTCATGCCTGTGGCAAAAGCATTCGGGCTGGGCGAGTTAAACACCCCCACTTCTGGCATGCCTATTCCTGCAGCTTCAGCTTGTCTACGCACTGTATCTACCAACCATTGCTCATCAGCATTGCGAGGTTGTTCGATCACATGAACACCCATGGATTTTTTTGCCATCCACTTCGACATCGCCAAAGAGATAAACGAACCCACAGATCCCCAAAGAATTGAAAACACCGCTAAAGCCGTATAATTCAAACCATTTTGCGTCATGTAGTGGTCAAAACCAAATAGCCGCATTACCACCGAAATTACCGCCAACACTGCGATGTTAGTGGCCACAAATAACAACACTCTTTTCATCAACATTACCTTTAAATCAAACAATTCCTAGAATCTACCCTTAGATTCCTTCACTCTTTATAGGTTCAACAAAGCAAACCTCAAGCCTGCCAAAAGTCCTATTTAAAAGAAAATAGCACAAATAAACCCATCTTGGGGCAAAAGTAGCAATAATTTATTGTTGTTACGCTATAATGCGCGGCTTTTAAAGCTCCGGCAGCTCAATATGTCTACAGATAACATCAGAAATATTGCCATCATCGCTCACGTTGACCATGGCAAAACCACTCTCGTTGATGAACTTTTAAAACAATCAGGTACATTAGGTGATCGAGCCGATGATCCTAATCGTTTGATGGACTCCAATGATTTGGAGAAAGAACGCGGTATCACTATTTTGTCCAAGAACACTTCCATCGAATGGGAAGGTTATAAAATCAACATCGTGGACACCCCTGGCCATGCTGACTTTGGTGGTGAGGTTGAGCGTGTATTAAGTATGGTAGATTCGGTGCTGTTACTTGTGGACGCGGTTGATGGACCGATGCCACAAACTCGATTTGTGACTCAAAAAGCCTTTGAAATGGGCTTCACACCGGTAGTTGTGGTGAATAAAGTCGATCGTGATGGAGCGAGAATTCAATGGGTGATTGATCAAACTTTTGACTTGTTTGATTCGTTGGGTGCTACCGATGAACAATTGGACTTTCCAATCATTTATGCCTCAGCCATTAATGGCTATGCTTCTGAAGAAGATGATGTCAGAGATGGCGACATGCGTCCCTTGTTTGAAACCATTACGCAAAAAGTTTCACCACCCGATGTGGACGTAGATGCACCTTTCCAAATGCAGGTTTCAACGCTCGACTACAACAGCTTTTTAGGTCTGATTGGTATTGGCCGCATCAAGAAAGGCTCGGTCAAAACCAACACGCCAGTGACTGTGATTGACGCCGATGGCAATACTCGCAATGGCCGTATTTTGAAAATCTTTGGTTTCAAAGGGTTAGAACGCATTGAGGTCAATGAAGCATCAGCGGGTGATATTGTGGCTGTTTCAGGCATTGACAGCATAGGTATTTCTGACACTTTGTGTGATCGTGATAACGTTGAGGCCTTACCGCCACTGACTGTTGACGAGCCCACCATTTCGATGTTGTTTTGTGTCAACGACTCACCTTTTGCTGGCAAAAGCGGTAAATTTTTGACCTCACGTCAAATCAAAGACCGTTTGGAGCGTGAAACCACTTACAACGTGGCTTTGCGTGTTGAAGAAACCGCAAACTCAGATCAATTCAAAGTTTCTGGTCGTGGCGAACTCCATCTATCGGTATTGATTGAGACCATGCGACGCGAAGGTTTTGAACTGGCGATTTCACGTCCACAGGTCATCTATCGTGAAATTGATGGTCAAATGTGTGAACCTTATGAAGATTTGGTGGTTGATATAGAACAAGAACATCAAGGTTCGGTCATGGAACAGTTATTGGGTCGTCGTGCAGAGGTAAAAGACATCGTACCCGATGCGACCGGTCGGGTTCGTATGAACTTTATCATCCCTGCTCGTGGTTTGATTGGTTACCAATCAGAATTTAAAACCACCACTTCTGGCTCAGGTATCTTGACCCACGTTTTTGACCATTATGATCGCAAACTCAACAACATAGAGCGCAGCCGTAAAAATGGTGTGTTGATTTCCAATGGTACAGGGAAAGCTCTGGGATATGCCCTGTTTAACCTGCAGGACCGTGGTCGCTTGCTGATCGATGCCAATGTTGACGTTTATGAAGGCCAAGTTATCGGCATTCACTCAAGAGACAATGACCTGACCGTTAATCCACTGAAAGGCAAACAGCTAACCAATGTTCGTGCCGCGGGTAAAGATGATGCATTGAACCTGGTGCCACCCATTAGAATGACTCTGGAGCAATCCATGGAATTCATTGAAGACGATGAACTGGTAGAGGTAACACCCGATGAAATTCGTGTGCGTAAACGTTTCCTGCTCGAACATGAACGCAAACGCGCCAGTCGCGAAGCATCCTGATTAAAAAAGACCTCCAGCATTTGGAGGTTTTTTTGCTCTTAATAAACCGACTATAAACCTTAGACTAAATAGTTTCCGCAAGCTGATAATTTCTGTTATTCTTATAGGATAAACAGAAATTACATTGCTATGCGATCTGGGGAAATTAACAATAGCGACCAAATAACAATAACATCTCACAGATGGTTACTTGGTTTTGTGTGTTTTTTCTTCAGTTATTTGGCGGTTGCCAAAACAGTGGGGCGACCGCCTATCACTGAAATTGAAGTACCTTCTGAGCCTTACATTACTTATTTTGATATGGCTCAGGATCATAACAATGTCATTTATTTATCCTATGAAAAAGGCATCAAGATATTTGATGGATATAATTGGCAAACCTTACTGATTCCAGACACCATTCTTACCAGAGTACTTTATTTTGATGGTGTAGAACGTGTTTATGTCGGTGGATTTGATTTTTTTGGGTATATCTCTAGAAATCAATATGGTCAATATGAATTCATTGACCTCACACCTCAGGAAGATTTTGTTGCTTTCGCCAGTATTTGGGACATCATCAGCTGTAACCAACACATTTACTTCAAAGCCTTAAACCATATATTTGAACTCAATCCAGACACCGGGAATATCAATAGCTGGTCTTTTGAACACAGGTTAGGTGGCATCTTGTGTCAAGACAGTCGACTATTACTTCAGGATCGCACTGAAGGCATGAAACAGTTACAGGATGAACAATGGGTTGAAAGCCTCATTCACCTGGATGACAACAGCCTGGTTTATCAATTTGATCCCATTAATAAGGACCAGGTTTTTATTCGATCACTCACTGATAATTGGCGAATCATTGAAAATGAAGCAGTCAAACCCATTACTTTTGACATTCCATTACCCGAACTCGGTAGTTATGCCACATCTTTACCGATAAGCAACAACAAACTGCTACTGGGTGGTAAAGACGGTGAATTGATTTTTTTGGATTTCACAACGGGTAAGGCAGAAACATTTCAAATTTCCAGTGATTGGATTGCTGCAATTATTGTTGCCAAAGATGGTGGATTATTGATTTTATCCAACTTTAAAATTTTTCATCTCACCTGGCCCAGTCCATGGCGCATACAAGACAGCAAAACCGGTTTAAGTAGTGATATTTTTGATTTAGCCACCTGGAACAATCAACTGTATGTGACCTCAAGATCTGGGGTGTTTGTCGAACAAAGTATGCAGCCCAACGGCTACAGTAATACATTCCAGCGACTGAATTGGACACCACAAGAAGCCTGGAATTTAATGCCGCTGAATGATGAAGAAATTTTATTGGCTGACTCGCACTATATCTCATTGATAAAAAACAACGAAAAGACCATTCTCTCAGACGTTATATACCCACGTGTTTTTCAGAAATCCAAATTCCATGATCAGCAATACATTACCTATACCGAACTGGATACCCGGATTTTAGTTAATGACCAAAACAGTTGGTCCGATTGGGTTGTAGCCACCGGCAAACCCAACGGTGTCACTGAACTCTCAGAAGATACCTTATTGATAGCTACGGTTTCTGGTGAATTTATAAAAGTTAACTACAACAATCAAAACAAAAGTGTTGAAGCCACAGTTGACCTGACTCAACAAGATGAGTTGCTTGATCAAGACATCAGTGAACTGTTGTTGTTCGAGGGTCCAAATAACCAAACCATAGCCGTGACTCCTAATAACTACTATCTTTGGGAAAATGAAAAACTCAAAGAGGCAAACCTATGGGGACTTGCTGATGTTTTGTCGCCACAAGACCTATCCAGTTTAGGGATGGCACCGAACAGACAGCTGTGGGCCATCAGCGCCACAAAATTGTTTTTGATGCAAGCGCCAAACAATTGGCTGGAAATTGATGGCACACCCTATGTTCAAGGAGGCTTGTATGATATCGAGTTTGTCGATAACCAAATCAAATTATCTGCCAATAGTGTGATTTTAAGTTACCTGCCTGATGAAATGTCTGCTAAGAGCAAGCCCAGCGGCACACTGATGATCACTTCGGCCAAACTCAGCCCAAAGAATAAGCCTGGGCACATCAATTTACCCATCAAGAACCCAACGCCACTGGTCATTGACAAAGGCAGTTTAACCTTCCAATATGCTTTCACCGACCTCAAAAACTCAGGCCAAACTCGCTATCAATACCGCTTAGCGGGCCACAACAGCGACTGGTCACCATTGAGTCATAACACCGAAGCCAGTTTCCTTGAATTGCCAGCTGGTAATTATGAGTTTCAGGTCAAAGCCATAGATGTCCATGGCTCAGCACACCTCAGCGAACCATTGGCTTTTGTTATTGAGCCTGTTTGGTATCAAACCCAATGGGCACAACTGATATGGACGTTGGGTTCGATTTTGTTGCTGATCTTCTTGCTCAGTGCTTATCTGCGTTGGCGTGAAAAAAGGCATGAAATACAAAAACAAGCTTTGAAACAAACCATCAATGAAAAAACCCTGGCCCTGAAAATGGCCAATCAGGCCTTACAGGAATTGGCTCACAAAGACAGCTTAACCGGACTTTCAAACCGCTTGTTCCTCGACAAATACATCAATCAACTGATCAAAACCAAAGCCAGCTCAATCGCCGTATTGATGCTCGACATCGACCATTTCAAACAATACAACGACACTCACGGTCACCTGGCAGGTGATCAATTACTGGAACAATTTGCCCAATCATTGTCAGCCAGTGTCACCAGAAAAGTCGACCTGGTGGCCAGATACGGCGGCGAGGAATTTTTAGTCATACTGCCCGATGTTCACCAGCAATACGCCCAAACTGTCGCTGAAACTATCCGGCAAAACACCCATCAAAAAAACAACATCAGCGTTTCCGTTGGCGTGATACTGAGCAAAAACAACGAGCCCATAACTGACGCCAAAGAAGTCTTCAACTTGATAGACGACGCCGACAAAGCCCTCTACCACGCCAAAGCCTCCGGCAGAAACCGCGTGGTGATGTTTGATGAGCTGGCTACAGAGGAAAACTAAATTCATTGATAAAGAGAACAACATGCACATACATTTTGATTTAAACCAAATAAACTGGCTCGCTGTCGTCATAGCAACCTTCACAGCTTTTATACTGGGTGGTATTTGGTACGGCCCGTTATTCAACAAACCGTGGATGAAAGCCTTCGGGCTGACAGAAGATGAAATCAATAAACGCAATCCAGCCCCTGTTTTCGGCAAAGCCATCATCTGGACTTTTCTCGCAGCCGTGGTATTGTCTTTATTCATTGAACCCGATGCCGACCTGCACTACGGCGCCATGAATGGTTTCTTCATTGGTCTTGGTATCGTCACTCCATTTATGGGTGTCCATTACAGCTTCGAAGGCCGCAACTGGAAAATTCTCGCCATTAACGCCGGCTACTCAACTCTGGCATTGACATTAATGGGCGCTGTGATTGGGTGGTTTTGAAAACTTTTTCAAGCAAAATTTGTGTATAATAAGTTTAATTAAATAATCAAGAAATAAAAAAAAAAAAAAAAAGACCCGCCGGTATTACTATCTTATCATTTATTTACATTTTGATTGCCGTAATGGGCTTAACCACAAACTTGTCTATGCCATCCAGTAGTTGGTTTGCCACCGCAACTTTTTTAGTTTTAGCAATA
>JAGRJR010000099.1 GCA_020442635.1 Lysobacterales bacterium | reverse complement strand
CACCAAAAGTGGGTTCGAGCGACGCAATGATATCAATCAGTTTGTCAGGATCTTTTTCATCAATTTCTATATCAAATACATCAATACCAGCAAACTTTTTAAACAACACGCCTTTGCCTTCCATCACTGGTTTGGCTGCCAGTGGGCCAATGTCACCCAAACCCAAAACGGCGGTTCCATTGGTCACAACTGCGACCATATTGGCTCTGGAAGTGTAATCAGCGGCTGTGGCTGGATTTTCAGCAATGGACAAACAGGGCGCAGCCACACCCGGAGAATAGGCCAAAGCCAAATCCTGCTGTGTGGTCAACGCCTTGGTGGCGGTGATTTTTATTTTGCCAGGCTGTGGATGTTTGTGATAATCCAGCGCAGCCTGCTTGATGTCTTCTCTCAGACTCATGATGTTGTCCCCACCATATTGACCTTTGAGGTTCGGTCTTTTCTTAATTTACAAACGCCCATTGCCAATTGGTAATGAGCGTTGTTTTGTAGCCTGTCACCAGCAACCCAATCCCGGGCAGTGGCGAATTGGTTTTATTCTTGTTCTAACTTAGACTCGTATTGTCCCATGGCAGCCAAACCATTCATGCGGGCACGATGCAACAATTCTGCTTGAGCTGCTTGAACATTGTTTTGAGGATTGCCCCCCCAAACTTTCAAGGCTGAAGCTTGTAACGCACGACCATACGAAAAACTCAAAGGCCAAGGCAAATCACCCATGCGATTCATAGCATCCAAATGTTCAGTGGCTTCAATTTCTGATTGGCCACCAGACAGGAACACAATACCTGCCAACGAAGCTGGTACTGAATTGTAAAAACAATCCAGCGTGGCTTCAGCCACTTCATCGACATCGGCCTGTTCAGGGCAATCGGCACCTGAAACCACCATGCTTGATTTCAAAATACAGGCTTCCAAAACTACATTATGTTCAAACAACTGGTCAAAAAGCGTTTTTAAAGTCAACAAGGTCACTTCGTAAGCGGTTTGGATGTCATGATCTCCATCCATCAAAACTTCTGGCTCAACCATTGGCACCAGGCCAGCTTCCTGACACAAAGCTGCGTAACGTGCCAAAGCATGACAGTTGGCATCTATACATGCCTGTGAAGGATTGTCATCACTGATGGTAATCACCGCTCGCCATTTGGCAAAACGCGCACCCAGTTCATAGTATTCGTTTAAACGTTCACGCAGGCCGTCCAGACCTTCGGTGATTTTCTCACCTTCAAACCCTGCTAATGGATGTGCTCCTTTATCCACTTTAATACCTGGTATCACACCGTTATCTTGCATGATTTTGGTGAAAGGCACGCCTTCAACAGATGACTGTCTTAATGTTTCATCAAACAAAATAGCGCCTGAAATGTGTTCACCCAATTCTGAAGCACTGATTAGCATATGTCGGTAATCTCTGCGATTTTCTTCAGTACATTCAACACCAATGCTGTCAAAACGCTTTTTACATGTACCTGTACTTTCATCAATAGCCAAAATTCCGCGACCAGGAGCTACCATAGCTGCTGCTGTTTCAATCATTTCATCTAATTTATCAGTCATCATTCTTTCCTAATTATTTGTTTGTTTAGGCAGTATTGCCTTATTTAGTTGCAACTTCTTCCAAAATTGCCACGGCTGGGAGCTTTTTACCTTCTAAAAACTCTAAAAAGGCACCGCCACCGGTTGAAATGTACGATAGTTTATCTTTTATTTTATATTTATCAACCGCAGCAAGCGTATCTCCACCACCTGCCATCGAAAAACCCTGTCCATTGGCGATACCGTGAGCCAAAGTGCGGGTGCCTTCAGCAAATTGATCAAATTCAAAAACACCAACGGGACCATTCCAGATCACAGTACCAGCCTTTTCGGCCATCTCTGCATATTTCGCTGCGGTTTTAGGCCCAATGTCTAAAATCATTTCATAGGGCCCCACCTCATCCACATTTTTTATCAAGGCTTGAGCATCTTCACTGAATGCAGTTGAAACAACAACATCAACCGGTATTGGAATGTCACTGCCAGCCTCTTTGGCCTGTTTGATCAACCTTCTGGCGTTTTCAATCAAATCAACTTCACACAAAGATTTTCCAACTGGATGACCGGCAGCGGCGATAAAAGTATTGGCAATACCACCACCAACGATTAATTGATCCACTTTTTTGGACAAGCTTTCCAGAACGGTCAGCTTAGTTGATACTTTTGAACCACCTACGATGGCCAACATGGGTCTTTGGGGATTTTCCAGACCTTTGGCTAGTGAGGCCAATTCATGTGCCAGCAAAGGTCCCGCACATGCAACTGGTGCATACTTTGCTACACCATAGGTTGATGCCTGGGCGCGGTGGGCCGTGCCAAAAGCATCCATCACAAATACGTCACACAAATTAGCCATTCGCTTTGCTAATTTGTCATCATTGGCTTTTTCTCCGAGATTAAAGCGCACGTTTTCTAATAACACCACTTCACCTTTTTCAACCGGCACTTCATCGTACCAGTCTTTAATCAGATGGACTTTTTCATTCAAAGCCAAACTCAAATAATCCGCCACTGGCTGTAAAGAAAAAGCCGATTCTGGTTGACCTTCTGTGGGTCTGCCCAAATGTGACATCAATATCACCGCAGCACCCTTTTCCAACGCCAGTTTAATGGTAGGCAAAGAGGCCTTCATTCTTTGGTCACTGGTGATAGTGCCATTGTTAATAGGAACGTTTAAATCTTGTCTGATCAGCACCTTTTTATTATCAAGGTCTAAATCGGTCATCAGTTTTATTGTCATAATCAAATCCTACTCATCAAGTAGTGTTATCAAATGTTAATGGACTTTCATCAATGCCAGCGAGACATCAAGCATGCGGTTGGCAAACCCCCATTCATTGTCGTACCATGCCAGAACCTTAACCAGCTTACCTTGAGTGACTCGGGTCATGGTGGCATCATAAATTGATGAAGCTGGATTGTGGTTGAAGTCTATGGAAACCAGTGGTTGATCACAGTATTCAAGCACAGCCGAATTGGCCGCCGCTGATTTTACCACTTCATCGACCTCTTCGACTGAAGTTTCTTTACTGGCAATGAAAGTTAAATCAACCGCTGAAACATTGATGGTTGGGATCCTCATGGCATAACCATCCAATTTACCTGCCAATTCTGGCATCACCAGACCAATGGCCACTGCGGCGCCTGTTTTGGTTGGTATTTGGCTCAAGGTAGCGGCTCGTGCTCTTCGCAGATCTTTGTGATAGGTGTCTGACAACACCTGGTTATTGGTATAAGCATGAATGGTGGTCATCAAACCCGATTCCACGCCAATCTTTTCATGCAAGGCTTTGACCAAAGGTGATAAGCAGTTGGTGGTACAAGAAGCATTGGAAATCACTTGATGCTCGGGTTTAAGAATGTTGTCATTGACACCGTAAACAATGGTGGCATCAACCTCGCCGTTGGCTGGCGCTGAGATGATGGCTTTTTTTGCACCCGCTTTGATGTGTTTGGCCGCCAATTCCCGGCTACGAAAGATGCCCGTGCATTCCATCACTACATCCACACCTAATTCACCCCAAGGTAATTGTTCCGGATCGGACTCGGCCAATAATTTAATGCGATCACCATTGACCAACAAATAATCGTCATCCAATGCCACATCGGCATTAAAACGTCCATGAGCTGTATCATATTGGGTTAGATGACACATGGCATCATGTGCCCCCAAATCATTGATGGCAACAATTTCTATTTCGTGGGTTCTGTTGTATTCGTACAGTGCTCGCAGTATGCATCGGCCTACCCGACCATACCCGTTAATGGCTACTTTTATTTTCATTTATTTTCTCTGTATTGTTTATATGATAGCTAATGATTTTCCTTGATTTTTCAAGTCCAAACAAGCAAAACACGCTGTTTAAATAACAAAAAAGCCCGGACTTGGCCGGGCTCAAATCAAATTTAAAAATTACCAAATCAAGATGAAGGTTTGATTTCACCTGATTTAATTTTAGCCATGTAGTTAGACAATTCACGTTTAACCACTGGCGCCAAGAAATACAAGCCTATCAGATTAGGAATCGACATGGCGAAAATCATTGCATCAGAAAAATTGATGACAGCAGATAGGCTCATTGAAGAACCCAAAACCACAAATACCAAAAACATGATATTGTAAGTCATGTCAACTGCTTTACCATGTCCAAATAAGAAATTAAAAGCGCGCAGACCATAATAAGACCAAGCCAACATGGTAGAAAAAGCAAACAATACGGCGGCTAAAGTCAAAACATAGGGAAACCATGAAATTGCTGAACCAAATGCCGCTGAAGTCAGCGCAATACCTTGACCAGATGTGGGGGTTTCGGGAATAAAACCAGCTATACCAATGACTAAAGCAGTGATAGTACACACAACCACAGTATCAATAAATGGCTCATACAAAGCGACTAAACCCTCGGTTACAGGATGATCTGTTTTTACCGCTGAGTGGGCAATGGAGGCTGAACCAATACCGGCTTCATTTGAAAAAGCAGCTCTTTGGAAACCCACAATCAACACCCCCACCAAACCACCAAAAGCCGATTGGGCAGAAAATGCGCCATCAATTATGGCGCCAAAAGCGGCTGGCACATGGTTCAAATTCATCAATATAACCACTAAACCGGCAGCGACATAAATAATTCCCATAAAAGGCACTAATCTTGAAGTCACACGACCTATACTTTTAATGCCTCCAATAATGGTAATTCCAACCAACACAGCCACCACCAAACCAAAGACCCAGCCATTATCAGCCAAGAAGGAGCCTTCACCGCCAGTTACGGCAACCACTTGCTCTAATGCTTGGTTAACTTGAAACATATTGCCGCCACCAAATGAACCTGCCACACAACAAATTGCAAAAACAACAGCCAAAACTTTTCCAACCCCGGCCATACCTTTTTCAGCAAAACCTTTGGTCAAGTAGCGCATTGGGCCACCATGAACATGTCCATTTGGCAGCACATCACGGTATTTAACACCTAAAGTACATTCCACAAATTTGGTAGACATACCCAAAAAGCCACAGACGATCATCCAAAATGTCGCTCCAGCACCACCAATACCAACTGCTGCTGCCACGCCAGCAATGTTGCCTAAGCCAACAGTTCCTGATAATGCTGTCGATAAGGCTTGAAAGTGTGTCAGTTCGCCCGGTGCATTGGAATAATCGTACTTGCCACGCATTAATGCCAAACCATGTCCGAATGAACGAAGGTTAATGAATTTAAAATAAACGGTAAAGAATGTTGCAGCTACCACCAACCAAATAACAACCCAGGGAACGGTAACACCACCAAAAAAAGGTATTTGTGAAAAAATAATACTGGTAAAACCATTCAAATAAGGCCCAACGGCATTATTGATTTTGTCGTCAATGGCTTCGGCCCAAGCTGTTCCGGCAAAAATAATCAGCACAGCTGCGAAATAATATTTAAGTTTCATGTGACTCCCTATTTTATTTGTTCGAATTATTCTGACCCTCTGGTTGTTAACCTAACAACCACGGGATGATTAGGCCAAACATCTTAACTTTTTTTTTACAGCAAAGGTAGCAGGAAAACTATTTTTTCAATTGAAAAGTAATCTCATCTCCGGGTTTAAAACCATGTTTTTGGCTCAGTCCCGCATTGATTTCCAGCACATATTTGGCTGGTTTTTTACTCGGATAATTAGGACAGCGAGTGGTGGTGTTTTTGCAAGGTGGTGTGTTTCCACTGACATTAATCAGTTTTCTGTTGTGATCAAAATACAAAATGTCGAGCGGAATCAAGGTGTTTTGCATCCAAAATGCACGTGGCTGGCTGTCAGGGAAAATAAATAACATACCTTGGTTATCTCCCATTTGTTCACGGTACATCAAACCCAATGCCCGCTCATTGTCATCATCGGCCAGTTCGACCTGGAAACTAATGTCATTGATGGTCACTTTATGTTGGTTGTGCTGACAAGCAGTTTGTAAGATAAGACACAGGCTTAAAACAGGGATAAATTTGTTCATGGGTAATCATTTTTTTTAAAATGTAGACTGGAATTTATCATCTAACAAAGCTAAACTCAATAGGAGTTAATAAATAGGGTTTTCAAGTGGATATAGCTGAGTTATTGGCCTTTACTGTAAAAAATAAGGCATCTGATTTACATCTTTCGGCAGGTTTGCCTCCCATGATTCGTGTTGATGGGGATGTGCGTAGAATAAATTTACCACCTTTGGAGCACAAAGAATTGCATGACATGATTTATGACATCATGAATGATTACCAGAGGAAAGAATATGAAGAAACATTTGAAATTGACTTCTCGTTTGAGATTCCGGGATTGGCACGTTTCAGGGTAAACGCTTTTAATCAAAACCGTGGATGTGGTGGTGTATTTCGAACCATTCCAACCGAGATTTTGACTTTTGAAGATTTGAATTGTCCGGCCATTTTCAAAGATTTGATTGATGTGCCTCGAGGCTTGATTTTGGTGACTGGACCAACGGGCTCAGGTAAATCAACCACCTTGGCAGCGATGATTGATTACCTCAATAAAAAAGAACACGGTCACATCTTGACCATTGAGGATCCGATAGAATTCGTACACACCAGTAACAAATGTTTGATTAACCAACGTGAGGTGCATCGAGATACCAAGAGTTTTGAAAACGCCCTACGTTCCGCACTTCGTGAAGATCCAGACATCATTCTGGTGGGTGAGCTTCGTGACTTGGAAACCATACGATTGGCACTGACAGCTGCAGAAACCGGTCACTTGGTATTTGGCACCTTGCACACCACGTCAGCAGCCAAAACCATTGACCGTATCATCGACGTGTTCCCAGCGGGTGAAAAACCCATGGTACGTTCAATGCTATCAGAGTCTTTAAGGGCTGTTGTGGCACAAACCTTGATTAAGCGCGTCGGCGGTGGCCGTGTGGCTGCTCATGAAATTATGGTAGGCATTCCTGCCATCAGAAACTTGATTCGTGAAGATAAAGTGGCACAAATGTATTCATCTATTCAAACTGGACAGTCTGTGGGCATGCAGACATTGGATCAATGTTTAATAGAACTGGTGAGAAAAGGTATGATTTCTAAAGCACAGGCCCGATCCAGGGCAGTGAAAAAAGCTGATTTTGATTGATAAATTTACGCAGATGACCAAGAATGTTATTGTTTGAAAAAATTATGAGGGTAAATCATGGACTTTAATTCGTATTTGAAACTGATGGTGCACAAAAAGGCTTCTGACTTGTTCATCACTGCCAATTTGCCGCCCAGTATCAAAATTCATGGCAGGGTGATACCGATTACCCAGCAACCCTTAAGCAAAGCCCAGGCCCGTGACATGGTGACCGGTATCATGTCACCTTATCAAAAAGAAGAGTTTGAACGTACCCATGAGTGTAACTTTGCCATTGGGGTATCGTCTGTTGGTCGTTTCAGGGTAAGCGCCTTTTACCAGCGTAATGCTGTTGGCATGGTAATCCGTCGGGTAGAAACCAAAATTCCAACCTTTGAATCATTGAAGCTACCCGAAGTTTTGAAAGAATTGTCTTTAACCAAACGTGGTATCATCATTTTTGTGGGTGGTACAGGTACCGGTAAATCTACATCGCTGGCTGCCATGCTTGGCTACCGTAATGTGAACACCACAGGACACATTATCACCATAGAGGATCCGATTGAATATGTGCATGAGCATCAGGGCTGTGTGATCACCCAGCGGGAAGTGGGCTTGGACACTGAATCATTTGAAGTGGCATTGAAAAACACCCTGCGTCAGGCACCTGATGTGATTATGATTGGTGAGATCCGTACTTCGGAAACCATGCAACAAGCGGTTACTTTCGCCGAAACCGGTCACTTGTGTTTGGCCACTTTACACGCGAATAATGCGAACCAGGCTTTGGATCGTGTTTTACACTTTTTCCCTAAAGATGCCCGTGAACAGCTGTTGATGGATTTATCTTTGAATTTACGCGCTATGGTGGCCCAGCAATTGATTCCAACACCAGATGGCAATGGAAGACGTGCTGCGGTTGAAATTTTGATTAACTCACCGTTGGCACAAGAATACATCCGCAAAGGTAAAATCGAGAAGCTCAAAGATTTGATGAAAAAATCAACCAATATGGGCATGCAAACCTTTGACCAGGCAATGTTTGATTTGTATCAGGCCGGTGAAATCACCTATGAAGATGCCTTACGTCATGCTGACTCGGCCAATGAAGTTCGTCTGGCGATTAAACTGTCACAAGGTGGTGACGCAGATTCCTTGTCAATGGGCATGGATGGCATTGGTCTTGAAGAAGACAAACAACAATTCTGAGCCACATTCGACGCTGGCGCACTGGTTTAATATTACAGTGCGCCAATCTCTCTAAATTAATCCATTCTAAAGCAATGTTCAGGGCTTTTTGTTCTTTTCTTGTTGTTTGATTTTGTTATTGAAGAACACGACAAAAAACACCACCATGCACAGCATAAAGGCAATAACGCCAAAACTCATGATACCAATGCTGCTACTGAATATACTTTTAAACACTTCCATAACGCTGCCCTTTTGACAAAAAACACATCATATATCAGATTTATCTAATATATCTTGACTGATGTCAAACAAACTACTCAGAATGGATTTATGCACCAGTCTCATTTTTTATCAGTTTTACTTTGATTTATGCTGTTATGAATGCTTTGGCAATAACTTGCTGTTTCTTAGTAGCAAGGCACTTAACAGTGAAATAATTAAACCAACCGGGAAAATTTCAAGCGCTGTGATTCCCATTCTGAATATCGGGTTGTTGTATTTCTCTGCCAGGTTTTCCATTTCAGTGATTTTTTGTTCGATGACTGCAGCCGGTTCACCGCTGTTTTGTAGTTGTTCGATGTAACTTTGTTTGTAACTATCCATATAATTGGAATCAGCTGATTGCATATAAGCTTCCCAAGCCAGTACATAACCTGTTGTCGCGATCAATGTGATCAATAAGCCCACTTGTAAGCCCTTGGTGAATTTAATCACACCACCTAAATATTGATCACGGTATTGTTTAATACCCACAAATATCATGGATAAGCCCAATATCATCACCAAATATCCAAGCCATTCTGAATGTTGGTGCGATGAATCATCACCGGCCAATAGCAGCATCGAACCTGAAATACCAACAATAATTACTGAAGCAATTAAGCCGCAAACTAAAACAATTTTTTTCATATCTTTAAACCTCATTTAAGTATCTAAAAGTTTAATAAAACTTGGGCGAAATGCATCACCCAAAAGGGTGATTTGAGCATATAGTGAAAGTTTAAGGGATGATTTTTAGTGATTTGGCTTTGTAAATAGCAGCAGTCCTGCTACCAACTTCAAGTTTTTCATACATGTTTTTAATATGTGATTTAACCGTATTGACTGAAATAAACAGGCGATCTGCTACTTGTTGATTGGTATACCCTTCAGCCAATTGTTCCAGCACCTCAATTTCTCGATCACTGATTTTTAAATAGCTTATGGCTTCACCATTTCTAATGAAGGCGTCAGGTGTTTTCCGTCTCAATAGTTTATGGCCGACCCAAATACCCAGAAAGGTAAAAGCCACAGCGATGAATGCGATGTAGGTTTCGGTAGAAAGGTCTCTGATCCAGAACTTGTATTCAATGCTCTTTAGCACAAATACCAGCAGTGCCAATATGGCGCCATAAATAAAAACTGTTTTATACATCGTTGGTGAGTTCCTCATGTCTGTGAGGTGTTACCTGAAGCAACACCTCACCACATTTTAACTCATCAGAAACTGG
>JAGRJR010000098.1 GCA_020442635.1 Lysobacterales bacterium | reverse complement strand
ATTTTACGCATGGCAGTGATGATGTCTTTGTTACCCGCAGCATAGCCAATGCGCCAACCCGTCATGGCATACGCTTTTGACACACCGTTGATAATAATCACACGTTCACGCAATTCAGGAAACAGTTCAACCAAATTAGCCAAGGGTTCAGCACCACAATAGATGTGCTCATAAATATCATCTGTTGCAACCAAAACATGAGGATTGACCGCAATGACTTCCCCTAAAGCCTGCATTTCAGCACGGGTATAAGCTTTGCCCGTTGGGTTACTTGGGGAGTTTAACATCACCAAGCGAGTTTTGTTGGTGATGGCATCGCTCAACTGTTTAGCGGTAATTTTAAAATCATCCACCATGGTGGTCTCGACAATCACAGATTCTCCACCCGCCAGTAAGGTCATATCTGGATAAGACACCCAATAAGGTGATGGAATGATGACTTCATCACCCGGATTGATAACGGCATGCAACAAATTGGAAATACTGTGCTTGGCACCACAGGAAACCAGAATTTCATTAGGCTGATAGCTGACATGATTTTCTCGCAACAATTTACCTATAATGGCTTGTTTAAGCTCAGGCGTACCATCAACGGCTGTGTACTTGGTTTGACCTGCTTTGATGGCGGCAATGGCAGCCTCCTTGATGTGATCAGGCGTATCAAAATCAGGCTCGCCCGCACCCAAACCAATCACATCCTTGCCAGCACGTTTCAGTTCAGCAGCTTTCATGCTCACTGCAATGGTGGCAGAAGGCTTCACCCTTTTCACTAAATCAGCAACAAAATCACTCATATCGACCGTCAAATTGATAGAAAACGCTTATCTTAAGAGACTATCAACATATCGCAACCTTTTTCTTATAAAAGCTTGTTATTGGTTGCTTTTATTTGCTTTGATTTAACTTTTCACAAGGTAAATCAAAGTCCACATGATAATGTTCATCATGTCTGACCCAGGCCTGCTTTGTATTGAATGTGATATTTTCTTTAAGGTACGCACCCTCATCCGTGGCAAATAATTTTCTTTGCAGACGTGGATCAAAAAATATGCGATTGATGCCAAAACCTTGCGATTTAGCAGTTTCATTCAGCACTTTCAAATGTATAGCCAAAGCTGCAAAATCTATAGCATATTGGTCAAAGTTGCCTTCTTCATCAAACTCAATGTTATAACCAAATTTATTTTTCACAGTTATTGGTAAATAACTTGAGCGTCCCTTTTCATCCAACACAGGAACCATAAAATCAACCGACAAACCATTTTGATGGGTTTTATGTGGCGGAAATTCACCACCTTTTGGCCAGCCAGTTTCTGCAAACATAAACTTTTTCCCAGGGACATCAATGGCCAATTGTTTATAAGATTCAAATATAATCTTAGCAATTTTCGAATGGACATAGGTTCTACCTAAATGCCATGCCAGCTCACTAAAAACAACAAAATTACTCCCCTTTTTAGGCAATAAAAACCCATGTATTAGCTTACCCTGACTAGTGGTGCCATAGCATTTGCTTTCTGGTTGACTGGCTTCACTTATCTGTGAAATCAAACACAATATGAGACAACCCGCAGTTTTGAAATTTCGGCTTAATAATTTCATACAGATACTGTACCATATCCGCCATGGAAACCATCAACCTGCAAATCAAAAAGAAAACCAATCCCTTTAAGATCAACAGTCCTTTTGAACCTGCTGGTGATCAACCGCAAGCCATTGAAAAATTGTCGCAGGGCTTTGAAGATGGCCTGAAAGCTCAAACTTTACTCGGTGTTACCGGTTCAGGTAAAACCTTCACCATTGCCCATATGATTAACAAGGTGCAAAAGACCACCATGATCATGGCGCACAACAAGACATTGGCCGCACAATTGTACTCAGAGTTCAAAGAATTTTTCCCTGAGAATGCGGTGGAGTATTTTGTTTCCTACTACGATTATTACCAACCAGAAGCCTACATTCCAGCCACTGATTTGTACATTGAGAAGGATTCTTCTATCAATGAATACATCGAACAAATGCGACTGTCCGCCACCAAGTCTTTGATGGAACGACAAGATGTGATCATCGTAGCCACTGTATCTGCCATTTATGGCTTGGGTGATCCGCAATCCTACTTACAAATGTTGATATCATTGAATGTGGGAGAAACCATTGACCAACGCACCTTACTCAGGCGTTTGGCTGAGTTGCAATACAACCGCAATGACATCATTCTGGAACGTGGCTCATTTCGGGTTCGAGGGGAAGTGATTGATGTATTTCCAGCCGACTCGGAAAAAGCAGCAGTTCGCATTGAAATGTTTGATGATGAAATCGAGACCTTGAGTTTCTTCGACCCTTTAACCGGACAAAAAATCAGTGATGAAGAACAAATCAATATATTCCCTACCTCACATTATGCCACCCCCAGAGAAAGAATCCTCAATGCTATCAATAATATACGTGAAGAACTTAAAGATCGCTTGAAAGTTCTTTACGATGAAAATCGCTTGGTGGAAGCGCAAAGGCTGGAACAACGGACCATGTATGATTTGGAGATGATGCAGGAGTTGGGTTACTGCACAGGTATTGAAAACTACTCTCGACATTTAACTGGCTTGCCTCCGGGCAGTCCACCACCCTGTTTGTTTGATTACTTGCCAAGTGATGCTTTGTTGGTGATTGATGAGTCACATGTGACCGTTCCACAGATCGGCGCGATGTATAAAGGCGATCGATCAAGAAAAGAGAATTTAGTGCGTTTTGGCTTCCGATTGCCCTGTGCTTTGGATAATCGTCCGTTGAAATTTGCTGAATGGGAAGAACGCACTCCTCGTATGGTGTTTGTTTCAGCCACACCGAGTAAATACGAGGCTGAGAACCAAGCACAAGTAATTGAACAAATCGTGCGTCCTACAGGTTTGATTGATCCAACCATTGAAGTGCGACCGGTAGCCACTCAAGTCGATGATTTGCTTTCTGAAATCAACATCCGCATCAAAAAGCAGGAACGTGTTCTGGTCACAACATTAACCAAACGCATGAGTGAAGACCTCACAGATTACTTATCGGATAAAGGCATCAAAGTCAGGTACTTACACTCGGAAATTGACACTGTTGAGCGGGTTGAAATCATCCGTGATTTACGCAAAGGCGTGTTTGATGTGTTGGTCGGCATTAACTTATTGCGTGAAGGCCTGGACATGCCTGAGGTGTCATTGGTGGCCATCCTGGACGCTGATAAACAAGGTTTTCTGCGTTCGACCAGCTCATTGATTCAAACCATTGGCCGTGCCAGCCGCAATGTTCACGGTAAAGCCATCCTTTATGGCGATAAAATCACTGCGGCCATGGAAGTGGCCATCGGTGAAACTGAACGTCGCCGTCAAAAACAAATTGAACACAACGAACAGCATGGCATTACACCGAAATCTGTAATCCGCAAAATTCATGACTTACAGGAAGCTTATGAGCAGAATGATCAAAAACAATTGGTCAAGATTGCCGAGGACCGCAATCAATACGCAGGCAAAAAACCAAAAGACCTCGGCAAGTTATTGAAAAAGCTAGAAAAACAAATGAAAGAACATGCCGCCAATCTGGAATTTGAAAAAGCTGCTGACCTGCGTGATGAAATCGAGCGCATCAAAGATGCGGTGTTTTGAATAAGTTATATCAACCGTTTTAATGGCTTAAACTCAAAGCCCCTGAAAGATTATTCAGGGGCTATCAGCTATGTTTATTCTTCTAAAACGTTTTGCATCCATTTGACCAACGCTCGGCCTACTTCTGCATTGTAGTGACTGCCCGGTGATGCAGGATTATAAGTCCCTGAGTTCATGGCAGTTTGCAAGTCTTGCATGGTTGGGTATTTCATTAAACCATGATCGGTATTTGCAAAATTAACATAAGTTGCTGACCCTGGCTGTTTGCTATTGATGGTATTAACCAGATTGGTCGCCCACTTTTCACTGATGGCCTGTATGTCAAAAGCCCCATGCATCGCCAACATCTTACCGCTATAGTCAAGCCAATGCTGCTTAAGATTATATTGATTCAAATCTCTGAAAAACGTGTAGTGTCTTTGAAACACCTGATCACCCTGAACAGGTAACAAGTTGGCTTCAAATGCCGTTTTAAGATTGTCATCATTCTGAATCTCATGCCAACTTCGCTCAGACTTTAACCAGGCAGTAAGCAATGGCTTAATCAGCTCTACATTGTTTTTGGCCTGCTCAGTGGAGGTGCCAAAAATGATCGCTTGTTCAGAAAAAATATCCAACAAATAATCATACCAGGGCTTCATAACTGCACCGTATACAGCAATTCCTCTGATTTTGGTTTTCTCAGCCAAAACAGGGGCATAAACACCACCCAATGAATGACCAAAGACAAACACCTTATCTGAATCTACAAAATCATATTTTTTTAAGGCTTTCATTCCAGCAAGAAAGCCATCCATTTCCTGAGTGAAATCAATTTCAGAACACTTTAAATCACCTGCAGAATCTCCTACATTGAATTTTTCAATTTTATAGACCACATAACCATTGAGCACAACCTCTTTCAAGAGCTGTTGCATGGTCAAATCCGGAGTTAAAGCGGCATCGACTGATTGGCAGGTATAACCTTGAATGTAATACAGTGCCGGGCGTTGTTCATCCTCTTTAATATCCTGCGGTTTGTATACCATTGACCGCAATAAATTATTTTTATAAGCCACCACATCGTAGATAATTTCAAACTGTTGATGATGCTCTTGTGGCTTAGCCAAAATTTTACCTGTAAGTGATAATTCCTGTTCACCCCTGCGTACTTGCATGGCCAGGTCATCACCTACTTTTAAAGCCTGCACCAGATTGATTAACTGCAAAAAGTCTGTCACTTTTTTACGATTAAAATGAGTCACCACATCACCGGCTTGTAAGTTCATTTTGGCAGCAGTTGATTGGGGCAAGACACCTTGAATCAACACACCTTCACTATTTTCAGCGGCAATTCCACGCACGCCAAAAAGAGGCGTTGTTTTCAAATCAAGTGACCAAACTTGGGATGTAAAAAGTAGCACAGCTAGTATTAAAAGGGTATTTTTTGAGTTCATGATGATGACTCCTTTGATTTAAAAAGTTGTTCGTATTGACTCAGAACATGAATCGGTAAATGGCTGATTTTCAATAAGTTTTGATGATATAGCCTGACATCAAAGGCATCACCTTCTTTGGCTTTTAAATGCAATTTAAGTTGTTCTATTCGATGCTTGCCATACACATAGCTATTGACTTGCATGGGCCATCTTTTGATGCGATTGATTTCTCTTTCCATAACATCCTCACCTTCAGGAAATAGTTGCAGCCAGTGTTGACGTGCTGTTTTATCCGACCAGGCTTTGGCATGAATGCCCACATCAATCATTACCCTCATGGCCCTTAAAGCCTCCCACTTCAAAGCATAAAGACGGCTGTGTGGTTTTTTAAGCAACCCCAGCTCGACTCCCAAGGTTTCCACATAAGCGGCCCAGCCTTCAACAAACGCCATTCTTCCGTAAGACAAAGCCCCATCCGCTTGTAACTGATGACACATTGTTGATTGCGCATTGACCTGGCTTTGAAAATGATGTCCAGGAATGCCTTCATGAAGATACAGCCATTCCATTTGGCTTACATCATAACGCTCACTCAAGGGGTGGTAATACATGGTTTGATTGCTGCTGTCATAGTAACCTGGAGCTGGAAAATCAGCACCTTGTAAGGATCGGGCAATATTTAAAGCCGTCCAATCACCCTGAGCAGTAAATTGAGTTTCTAAAAATCGCAAAACTTGATGCTCTATGTCTTTATACTTTTGTTGTATAACTGCATCCTCATCACTTGACAAAAAACTCCTAAGCAATTGATTTTGCTCAATTTTCTCTTTTAAATCCCTGTATTGACCAATGGCTTTTTGGAAGTCATTAAAACCAATCTGATAAAGTTCATCAGGATTAATGGCCTCGCCCAACCACAGCATACTCAGGTAGCGATACCAGCTTTTACCCAATTCCAGTTGGGCAATCGAACCTTGGTATTGTTGTCGGTGGGTCAACTGTTGCTGAGCAAGCTGAATTCTCAGCTTTTCTGCTGTTATCACATGGTTGAATACTTCCAACTTGAGGTTTTGACAATGGTTAGTCGCAGAAAAATTATGCACAAGTGTTTGTGCTCTCTTGAGTTGATTCGACCTTTGCAGCAAGCTTTTTGAGTCATGATTTTGCTGCAATAAAACAGCAAAATCCAATTGGGGTGCTGTGACTTCTAGTGCAGCCATCTCATCAATCAAAGCTTCCCATTTAACTGTTTCCGGCATTTCGCCTTTGCTATCGCCTATGGCTGTCGATAGCCAGGTCATTAAAAACAGAAGGCCGTGAAATAATTTATTCATGAGCATTCAAAAAGGATTTGACTGCTTCAATGTTAAAAGGCGCAAAGTAAAAGCCGCCATTAACCTCATCAGGTAAGACATTGGAAACTATTCCGACCACTTCATGGTTACTGTTGAGTACAGGTGCGCCGCTGAGACCTCGCAGCTGACTTAAATCGTCCAACTCCAATTTTATCAACAGGTTGGCATCAGCTTCCCGTTCAAAAGTACCTTTAAAGTGTTGTTGTTGACAGGTTTTTTGATTGCTGTAGTTACAACCATAAACACTGATGGCCTCTCCTGACTTTAATGGCTTATTTGCTGGCTTTAAGGTTTTTAGGGTTGAATCATTGTTCAACACTTCAAACACCAGCCAATCATTCTGTAGGACTTTAATGTCTAAAGCTTCCTGTTGATTGGCATTCAACAGCTGCCCTAACTTCACCACCCCTGTGTCCTCATTAAAAGGTGCCAATTGCCATTGTTTAACCTGTTCCTGTATATCAATGCTGTTAACACCCTGATCCATGGTTTCCAACAACACATGTTTGGCAGTGATGGCATAGGTTTTATTGCGATGTTTAATGATAAAGCCACTGCCTACAAAATCTTTGGTGACTCCATTGTGGAAAGTTATTTGGTTGGCTGCCGAATACCTGTGGTGATGACCAGCTTTTAACATTTGCATCGGTAGCATAGCGATTAACAGTATTAAAATTTTATTCATCTTGAATCCTTAGTGTTAAACAAGCACTCAGAATAGGCTTTGCAAGATAAAAACTGATAATACCGAGCAAATTTATCGTTTTTTTTCACTTAACTGGCTAGTTTCAACGTCTTGCGGTAAATCGATGGTGAATGTCCTTCCGCTTCTTTGAATGCCTTATTAAAGGTCACCCGGTTGTTAAAGCCACTTTCCACCGCAATGCGTTCCAAAGTAAACTCACTGCGATCATCTGCAATCAGTGATTTGGCATGAGCTACCCGATAGGCATTGATTAATTTAAAAAACGTGGTGTTCAGGGTTTGGGTGATGACCTGAGAAATCAAATGCCTGCGGATTCCCAGGTGTTTGCTGAGCATGGATAAATTCAAAGTTGATTCCAGGTACAACTCGTCTTGTTTCATGGCTTGGTTGATTTCTCTGGCAATCATTTCAGCAGTTGAATCATCAATCAGTGAATTTTGGTATTTTTCAGACTGACTGGTTTGATATGGTTGGGCTAAATCATTGGGTTCACTATGTGCTTCTAGTATCAGTTGCGGTTTCTGTAAACCCCAATAGCCCATCATCAAAACCACAGCAGCCATCAACAGCAACCAATATTCACCAATGGCATTCAATGCCGACAAACCCAGAAACTGTTGTCCAATGAACAACACCACCCACAACACTTCTAGTGCAATCAGCATCAAGCATAATTTTTTCTGCCAGGACAGACACCAACTGGCGTCATCCGCTGTTTGTTGCTCAGCGGCGACTTCAGCATTGCTCAGTACTTGCCAAGACTGCCAAAGATAATTGGCCAAATGAATCTTGATAACCACCAATAGTAAAATAAAGAACCACGGCAATTGACTGTAACCGGGATGACTCTTGTAGAATTCGATTTGCGCTATTTTCTGTGCAGCAGGTATCCATAGTCCAGGCAATTGAAACAGCAACAGCAGCAAAAACGGGCTCAAATTAAACAACCAAACACGTCTACTCCACGCTGAATATCCAGCCATTCGTAAAACATAAGCATAAAAGATTGGGCCAATCAGCAAAGCCACACCTGCCATCCAATCAAGCAAATGAGGGACATACTGATAAAGGTCTGAGTTTATCAACCCGCCCTCCAATAATTTGTATGCCATAACCGACAACAACAAGGCCAATAACCTTCCAGGCTGCTTAGGCTCACTATTTTTAATCACAATGGTCACCATCATGGCAGCTTGTGTAAAAGCCATAAAATAAATGAATCCCAGGAATGACAAAGACATAGACAAATATCATAAAAAACCAATTTCAATTATTCATCAGTTGACGTGCCAACACATGTGTCATTAGTCAGTTCAAGAAAACAAGCAATGATAAATCGGCTCGTGTTTATCAACTGATTTTTTAAAATCGGTAAGCTGGTCAGCTTTAACCAGGAGATTTATTCATGAAACTTCAATTAATCATTGCCATCACCGGACTGTCACTGAGCTGTCTCGGTCATGCAGCACCCAAAACCCCTATTAAAACACCTGAACTCATAGCATTTGGACAATCTGTAAAGTCCATTAAAAACAAACTCAAAAACGCATGTGAGCACCTTAAAATTCAATCAATAGATCCGCCCGAAATTCCCGGAACCATCAATACACAAACCCAATTGGATTGTCATGGCTTCGAGTTTGCAGGTAAAAAAAGGCTTGCCGAGTTTGTTTTTAAAGACGATGCATTGTTTTTAACCTGGATTTTGATTGAAGCCGATGAAATTGAAATGATGGAGCATAATATGAAATTAACCTACGGAGCAGCGAAATACCAAAACCCAACATTTTCCGCATTCACGCAACAGCGCACAGCCTTGCGTAAAGATGTACCAGAACTGTTATTTTATTCTGAAGAAGCAGCCCCACAATTTGAAGGCTGGTTCCAGTCTGCGGAATAAGGAGGATTTAACAATGAAAATAAAACTTTTTGTATGTGCTGTGTTCACCATGAATCTGATGGCCTCGACTTTGATGGCCGCAGAAGCCCGTTTCTTCCGTCATTTGAAGTTCAGGGAAACGCCCTTCAGCAGCTACCAAGGTATACATCCGATTAACCAACAGCAAGCTCAAACAACGGCTCACTACCGTTTTGAATACGATGATTATCAGCGTATCACCTCGATTGCTTACATGCTGGGTGATCAAATCATCAATGACAACGGTAACTGGGACACATTTATTTGGTTTGCACCGAAAGTCACCATCAGCTACCAGCCTAACCAGGAAATCCATCAGTATTTTAATGCAGGAAACCAACGAATTTCGGCACATGGCGCAGTATATACCGCCACCTATCAATTGGATAAGCAAGGTAAGCGCCAATCATTGGCATTCACCAATGAAAACAAAGAGGCCAGTGAAAATGCCTGGGGCATTCACCGATACCAATGGCAACATGTCAACCAACAAGAACTGATTGAAAAGCGCTTTTCATTGGATGGCAACCAACAACCCATCAGACCAGAGTTTAAGTTCTTTGAAACCCACATGACTTTTGATGATTTGGGCCAATTACAGTTGATGAAAAATTTCGGGCTCGATGGCAAACCCACCAACAATGATTCAGGCGCGGGTATGGATCGTATTTTTTATGATTTTGCCGGTAACTTCCAACGGTGGCATGTATTTGATAAAGACGGCCATCCGGTTGAAGGCAATCGTCCCATGGTACATATAGGTGAGCACCTGTATGATGAGTTTGGCAACAAAATTGGGCTGCGCGGTTTTGACAAGCAGGGCTTACCCAAAACTTTCTCCTGGGGTGAGTTTTTAATCAAACGCTCCTTTGATGCATCGGGTAATCAAACAGCAAGCCTTGTTTATGATGAAAACATGCAATTGGTCAGTAACATCAAAATCGAATACTCCAGTGATGGCCTGAAAAGAACCTGGCTAAAAAGTTTTGATACATCTGGCAAACTTACCTCTAGTGCCAATCTGGGTGGTGCCGCTGCGATTAATTATAAATATGAAGCTGACAGCCTAACCCCACATAAAATCATCCGTCTCGACGAGCAACTTAAACCCATAAACCCATCATAAATCCACCGCACACTGAGCAAAGTGAACGTAGTCGAAGTGCGCGGAACGAATCATAGAGTTAGAATTTTCCACACGGAATGAGTCATCGTTTCTCATTCCGTGTGCCTCTTGTCAATAATCATTTTGTTTGGCACCATCGGTAATTTCGTAATAATCTCCTTTTTCTGCCACAAAAATATGTTGCTCAATGTGTATGCCAGTAGGCGCATCAAAAGCCCCCAAAGAAATACCAATCCAATCATGTTTAAGTTGATCGATGGGGTCGAAGAACAAG
>JAGRJR010000097.1 GCA_020442635.1 Lysobacterales bacterium | reverse complement strand
CAGCAGGTTCCATGGGCAATGATCAACTACAATTGTTGCAGTATCAGTTTGACGAACTTGAACAGCTCAACCTCAAAGCCCAGGAATATGAAGATTTACATGACGCCTTAAAATCCGCTTCTCATGCACAGGAACTGATCCAGAACATTGATTTTGCCATGGCAGTTTTGGGAAATGATGAAGCCAATACTGAACAACAACTCACCAGCGTCATCAATAAACTCAAACACAGCCGTGGCTATGATTTCGCAAGCATTTGCCAGATGTTGGATGAGGCGCTTATCAACATCAATGAAGCACAAAATGAACTTCAAGATGTCGCTGACAACATTGACAACGACCCTGAAAAGCTCAATGAAATAGAAAACAGATTGGAACAAATCACTCACATTGCCAGAAAACAGCAAGTGATGCCTGAATTGCTTTTCCAGCATCATCTGGACTTACAAAACACCTTATCTACCCATGCGAATTTGGCCAGTGAGCAAGAAAATTTGAACAAGGAATTGGCCTCAGCTACAGAAAACTACCGCAGTTTAGCTGCCAGCCTGTCTAAACAAAGACAAAGTAGCGCAGCTCAATTATCCAATAACATCACCAGCATCATTAAAGACCTGGGCTTACCAGAAGCGCAGTTCAGTATTTCTGTTGAGCATGCAGCTGATCAACCACCCAAGTCCAATGGTAATGACCACGTAGAGTTTCTGATTGTTGCCAATAAGGGACAAAGTCCACAACCACTGAATAAAACTGCTTCAGGCGGTGAACTTTCAAGAATTTCATTGGCCATAGAAGTCAGCATCCAACAAACACAAAACCAACAGCAATCATTTATTTTCGATGAAGTTGATACTGGAATTGGTGGCGCCACAGCAGAAAAAGTGGGCCATATCATGCAACAATTGAGCCTACACAACCAGGTTTTTGCAGTCACTCATTTGCCACAAGTTGCAGGTCATGCTCATGACCACTTGCTGGTTAGTAAATCCAGTAAAGGCCAATATACCACCTCTGCCATTAATCATTTAACTCATGAACAACGTGTTCAGGAGCTGGCTCGCATGTCAGGTGGACAAACCATCACCGAAGCCACTCTGGCACAAGCCAGAGAATTTCTCAAAACAGGTTCTTGATTTTATTTTTTCCAACTAGCTGTTGAACAAGTTGAACCGCAAAACTACTAAGTAATAATAAATTGCAACCTCTTGAATCAACACTGAACAGGTTAACTGAAGTCAACTACCCAATCATTAATACCTTCAAACACATACTATTCACTATAAAACAACGCTCAAAATCTCCACATAGAATTTAACTCAACAATCATTCGTTTTTTTATATTGTTTCAATAAAATAATTCCATTTTATTTATACCCCCAATACTCTATAGTTGCTCTATCAACAACTATAGAGGTATAAAATGTCTGAACAAAATAAATGTCCCGTGATGCATGGCACTAACAAAGCTGCTGCCACAGGAAGTACTGCCAACCAGCACTGGTGGCCCAATCAACTTAATCTAAAAATACTCAGTCAAAACACTGCGCCAATGAATCCGTTGGGCGAAAAGTTTAATTATGCAGACGAATTCAAAAAACTGGACTTTAAGGCATTAAAGCAGGATCTGACTAACTTGATGACCGATTCACAAGATTGGTGGCCAGCTGACTATGGTCATTATGGTGGCTTATTTATCCGTATGGCATGGCACAGTGCCGGTACGTATCGAACCTATGATGGTCGTGGGGGCGCTCGATCCGGTAGCCAGCGGTTTGCTCCTCTCAATAGCTGGCCAGATAATGGTAATCTGGACAAAGCCAGACGTTTGCTATGGCCGATAAAACAAAAATATGGCAACAAAATTTCCTGGGCTGACTTAATGATTTTGGCGGGCAATGTCGCCATGGAATCAATGGGGTTCAAGACCTTTGGATTTGGTGGTGGCAGGAAAGATGTTTTTGAACCTGAAGAAGACATTTATTGGGGCCCCGAAACAGAATGGTTAGGTGATCAAAGGTACAGCGGCGAGCGTGACTTGGATAAACCGCTTGGTGCAGTTCAAATGGGGCTGATTTATGTAAATCCAGAAGGCCCTAATGGTGATCCAGACCCCTTGAAATCAGCCTATGATGTGCGAGACACATTTGCAAGAATGGCGATGAATGATTATGAAACCGTTGCTTTGGTTGCAGGTGGCCATACTTTTGGTAAAGGACATGGTGCCGGACCTGAAAGTGCTGTAGGAGCTGAGCCGGAAGGTGCAGACATGGAAGCGATGGGGTTTGGCTGGAACAATGCTCATGGTTCAGGTAAGGCTGGTGATACCACAACCAGTGGGTTTGAAGGTGCATGGACAGTTAATCCAACCCAATGGGATATGGGTTATTTTCACGCCCTGCTCAACTATGAATGGGAAAAGGTTAAAACACCTACTGGTGTGGTTGTATGGAACCCGACAGCAGCTTCAAAAGCGGCACAACCTGTTGCAGCTCATGATCCTTCTCGTACAGAACCATTGATGATGACCACTGCTGATATGGCACTAAAGATGGATCCAGAATACGCCAAAATTTCCCGTCATTTTTATGAAAATCCAGAAGAGTTTGCTGATGCATATGCCCGTGCCTGGTTTAAATTAACGCACCGTGACATGGGGCCTGTGAGTAATTATCTGGGTGAAGAAGTGCCAGCAGAAGAATTGATATGGCAAGATCCAGTGCCTAAACATACTGGCTCGTTAGTTTCTGAAAATGAAATCAAAAAGCTCAAACAATTGATTTTAAATTCGGGACTGACGACAGCTCAATTGGTCAATACGGCCTGGGCCTCGGCATCGACATTCCGTGGTTCAGATTTACGCGGAGGAGCTAATGGTGCTCGTATTAATTTAGCGCCACAGAAGGACTGGGACATCAATGTTTCTTCTGGTGTTCCACAAGTAATCACCACTTTGGAACAAATTAAATCTGAATCAGGCATTAATATTTCTCTCGCTGATTTAATTGTTCTTGGAGGTTGTACAGCTATTGAACAAGCCAGTGGCAAGTCAGTTCCTTTTACGCCTGGGAGAACAGATGCACTACAGCAGCAGACTGATGTAGAAGCGTTTGCTGTACTTGAGCCTACTTTTGATGGTTTCCGCAATTATAAAAACACGCAAGATCCTCGTTCAACCGAAGCTTTGCTGATTGATAAAGCACAATTGCTTACCCTCAGTGCGGCTGAAATGACGGTTTTAGTTGGTGGTCTAAGGGTTTTAGGTGCCAATGCTGGCAATTCGAAACATGGTGTATTGACTGAACAGCCAGGACATCTGACCAATGATTTTTTCACTCACATTCTCGATATGAACTATGAATGGCAAGCGGTTGATCAAGACAAAGAACTATTTGCTGCTAAAGACAGACAAACGGGTGAAGTTAGATTCACTGGTACCCGAGCAGATTTGGTATTTGGCTCCAACTCAATTTTACGTGGTATTGCTGAAATATACGCTCAAGATGACTCGCAAAATCGATTCATCAACGACTTTATATTAGCATGGGATAAAGTCATGAATCTGGATCGTTTTGACTTAGCGTAACTTTGATTCTCAGGATGTAAGACAGGCAGTTTAAAAAAACTGCCTGTTGGCTTTTTATTTCCAGAATCAACTTAATAAAGCCAATACCAAGACGCAACTGCTGGTAGAATCTGCGGTAAATTCATTCAAGAGGAACTCATGATTATGAAAAAATTGGCCAGCTTAATATTAATTTCAATCTCATGTTTTGCTTTTTGTCAGGATCAATCAGAAAAAGCAACTGCCTCACAAGTTGAGCTTGAATACACTCTTTGGTTTAACCAATTGAATCAATACCTACTTGACTCGGAAGATAGCTATGAGGTCGCCATGGGTGTCTCCGCCTTACTCAACGGGGCATTACAAATGCCAAAAAATAATGGCATGAAAAATCAAGACCTCTTGCCTCAATTGGGCAGTGTTTTGAATGAACTCATTGCGCAAAAAGATTTAAAACCTGAAACATTAGATTTACTCATCGTTTGGTGTTTTAAAGCAGCTATTGTTAATAATTGTCATCGTGAACGTTTATTAGAAAAACATCAACAAAGCCAACCGGATAACATGCATGTGTATTTTAAACCCTTGCAAATTGCAGTTGAAGAAAACAATCAGAACTTAGGGCTTAGCACAATAGCACGGATGTCCCAGGCAAAAAACAATCACAGAACCATCCATACCACTGAACAATTTAACAAGACCATTGACAATTACATAGAGAATAATCCTTTACCAGAAAGTTATCTGAACTATTTATCAACTGATAAAAACCTATCAAACCTAACCAATGAAAAAGTTAAAGTCGATGATTTAGCCATAAAAAATATGGCCAAAGCTGCCATAAAGACTGCTTATGCCATGTTTTATGAACAACCCGATCTTAATCCCTTGTATTTTTTGTGTAAAACTAATATGGAACTGTTACAACAATGCCTAAACATTACAGAAACATTGATTAAAAACAGCAACACCATAACCGCTACCGGGTTGGGTTATGCGATTTCAATGGGCATTTATGAGTCACAAAACAACAAGCCAATGTTTGATGAAGTTAAGAAAAAGCAGGAATCTTATAAACAACTTATTGAATGTTTAAGCCTAGCGACTCTATCACCCAACCCTGTCAATGAAATTTTTGATCCCAAATATCAGCAAATACAACTTGAAAACATCTCTGAATTTGACAGAATCAAATACTTGGCTCAATACGTTTATGAAAAACACAAGGATGACAACCCGGAGCAAATCAATCCAGCTACCTGTTTCACGACAACTAAGTAATCTAAATAGTCAGCTCAGAAAAAGTCCATCCTGGCTTTTTTAAGAATCGGTCATGAAACACCTAACCGCAAAAATGTTAGCAACTTAACATATTCATTATATGAACCAGTAGGTTACGCATTTTTTGTAAGTTCGAATAAATTGTTTAAAAGAAACGAAAATTAGTAGCCACGGTTATTCTGGGTTTACTTCCACGATATGGCTCAACAGCATGTTGCAGGTATGATGGAAAAATAACCACAGAACCTGGCTCTAATGTGACTTTGAAACCGTTGAAACTATAAGGCCTGTGCATTTCCTTATTTGATTGATCCAGGTACATGGCAGCTCCTAATCTTGGATCCAAAAACAACAGTTTACCCGATTCATGAGCATTCTCTGGTTGAAAATCACCCGCAGAAGCACAAAAAACCATCGACCAGGCATGATTGGGATGCGTGTGCGTTTGAAAATACGCCCCATGGTTAGCAACATGAAACCAGGATTCATAATCAAACCTGATACCTTGTAGCTGCTCTTTGGTCAAACCACTGACCTGCAACAGAAAATAAAACAAATCATTCAGTAAAGTCTCTTTCAACTCTTGAACAACAGGCATTTCCCATTTCAAAAAATCAAATCGACTTTCGAACAAAGCATCATGCATGGTTTGAGGTGAGTTTGGATTACGGTGCTCATCTCTTTGGTAATTTAAAATTAAATCAGTTACACGGTTGGCCAATGCCGGATATTTTCCAGCTTGATGAGACAAGGGTGTGCTGAATAAATTTAAGTTCATGGCCATTTAACAGTTAAAAGACACCGCCTTCCCTGGCAGTAAAATATTGTTCACTATATAGATGCATTGTTTTAATAGAGAACATTCACACAGCAGCTGTACTTTGGAGAAATACAGCCACCATCATGATCAAAAGCTTTGTTTGTAAGTAACGAATGGCGTTCTACCCGCAACATCATACAAAGTCGGCTCAAAAGGATTACCTTGCCAATTGGAATTTGGATCAATAGAAGGATCTCTGTCCAAAATATTTCTGACTCCAACAATAATGTCTGCATCCCAATCCGCATGATAGGTATAGGTCAGATTATGATTCACAAATGAACCAATCCCTGGATTATCAGTACCAGCTAAATTGTTAAATCCAGACACCCAGTAACTGCTCAATGCCAATGAGTTTTTTCCATAAGTCCAACGTGCATTGAAGTTAGCACGATCATCGGGCGTCCACGCCGTACCTAATTGTTCTGACGGCACACCCAAAGGTGCTGGCAAAGAAGTAAAAATGTAATCAAACAATTTTGAATATTGTAAAGACATTGAAAACAAACCCAAATTTTCGGTATCAAAGCGGTAAGCTATTTTTGCATCAATCCCGGTAACATTAAGCTCAGCCACATTCGCAAACCCCCTTTCAATCCTGATAATTCGACCAGGTACATTTCCTGTTGATGCACCACGAACGATTTGCATACCTGGAGGTAGTGCCAAACCTTGCAGCTCAAGATTCAACAAGGTATTCAGCCCAACCAAAGAAATGGCGTTAGTCAAGTCAGTTTCAAAATAATCAAGACCTATAGTCAGATTATCCACTGGCTCCCAAACGGCACCTATATTAAAACCTTCGGAATTCTCAGCTTGTAAATCAGGATTACCACCGGAAAAGTTTTGTACCTGAAACACAGGACAATCAGCATCTGCAATACCCTGTGCCCTACACTGCAAAATGTCCTGTACATTATTAAAGGATGGTGAACGCGCAGAATGAATGTTGGTCAAATCGGGAGCTTTAAATCCCTCAGAATATGAGGCTCTTACAACCAAGTTTTCAACTGGCTGCCACCTAAAATTCACTGCTGGAGATAATTCATCACCAAAATCATCATAATCATCATACCTAGCGGACAGTTGCATCTCAAGGTTGTCCAATAATGGAACAGACACTTCACCAAAGACTGAATACCGTTCCCGTGATCCCGATGCTGAATTGCCTGCAGAGCCTATGACATTCCCTGCCTCACGCAAGGCATCATATTTGTCCTGATAGTCCTCTGTAGACCATTCGGCACCCGCTGCCCATCCAACCGGACCTGCAAACAAGTCACCAAAAAAACCATTAAAATTCAAGGCCACTTCGTTGTAACGGGTTCTGAGATCCCTTGAAGTGGTGTGAGAAGTGGCAGCAACAGCAGCAGCATTGGCTGGATCAGTCGGATTGATATAATTATACGAACCATCAGTCAAAGCAGCTAACAATGCAGGACCATTGATGTAGGTATCACCAATATTCTCAATCACTGAATTATAAGCCCTGAAATAAACATCAAATTCAATATCAGATTGGGGGAAAATACCATTGACACCAATCACATTATCAATATTAAAATCCACAAAATTTTCCTGACGAGGGCCATGAGCAACAAATCGATGAAACAAAGAAAAATCTTCTCCTCGATCATTCAATGGGTTACTGGCCGGAACAGTGGTGAAACCAACAGCGGGTGCATAGACACCAAATGACTGATTCCGAGCCATTGTATTTTGAAAATAAAGACTCAAATGTTCACTGATCTCATAATTGGTATTAAGAAAAGTATTAAAACGATTAACGTCTCCTGACAAACCCGAAATGTCTGCAAAACCATAACCACAACCTGTTCCTGGTGAACCAAAAGGATCAGTAAACACACCAGCATATAAACCACCTTCATCAGTTGTTTGGCAGTCTCCAATTGACCATGCTTCTGAAAAATCCAAGGTAAATCCAGTATTCCCTCCCACAGAAATACCTACTTGGCTCCCAAACGGACCACCCGGCTGAATCACTTGAACTCTGGAGTAATCACGGTCTCTGTCATAGATGATGTCTTTGCGAAAATATTCGGCAGAAAATACGTAATTACCTTTTCTTGTTTCGCCACCGATAACAAAAGAACCATGCTCTTCATCAGCGCCTTCTCTTCTTGGCCTGGCTGCTCCAACTTCGAATTCAGCACCTTCATAATCTTCTCTTAAAATAATATTAATGACACCTGCGATGGCATCAGCACCATAAATGGATGATGCGCCACCTTGTAAAATGTCAACGCGCTCAATCGCAGAGACAGGTAAAGTATTTAAATTGGCCGCAGAGGTGCCAAAGAGTGCAGATCCGGGAAGTCTACGTCCATTAACCAACACAGCTGTTCTTGAGGATCCCAGTCCACGCATATTTACGGTAGCCGCTTGACCACCTGATGAACCCGAACGTTCATTGAATGAGCCAAAACTGTTAAAAGTAGTGGTTCTCAAAATGTCCGCTGTAGTTTGAAATCCTGACTGTTCTATGTCTTCACGAGATATCACTGTCACTGGCTTTGGACCTTCCAGATCAGTGGTTCTGATTCTTGAACCTGTCACCACTATTTTGCCTTGATCTTCGATTTCTTCTGAGTCATTGTTTTGCGCAGATGCTTGTGAACCATACAATCCGGTTGTCACTGCTCCCAGTAAAATTGACCTTTTTATGGCTTTGGTCAGAAACTTTTGTTTCATCGATGTCTCCAATGTTAAATAATTTGAAAGGTTGCTTGTTAAAAACAGATTGATACATTTTTAACGTGTTTTTAACCTCAACCGCTTGCAGCCATTAAATAACAATGAAAAATGAAATTATTGTAATTTTCGATGATCCGTTTTTTAATTTAAACAAATAACCGACAATACCTAAAAGTGGTGATGCTTATAAAATAATTAACAGGATTTTTTAACTTAGTGCAGACTTTTCATACTGGGTGGGTGTTTTACCAACCACTGATCTAAAGTCTCTGATGAAATGAGATTGATCAAAATAATCGTAGGCATAAACCAAATCAGTTAAGTTTTTTTGGCCTTTTTGTTGTTCAAGCTCATTCAGAATGGCGTTTATTTTGATCACTTTGGCATATTTTTTTGGAGACAAACCAACTTCCTCTCTGAAACGTTTGCGAAATTGCGCTGTACTTAAAAAGGACTGTCGTTCCAATGACTCCATATCAATCATACCTTTACAGTTCAAAATAGATCGAACCGACTGATCAATGACAGAATGTTGTTGGGTGTTTAGCTGTGATTCAATAAAGGCTGCAATGATTTGCAACTTTTGGATTTGATTAACTTGGCTTTTTAATTTCATTTGTAGCTGTTTACCAGCTTGTGACCACAATTCTGTAATCGGCACTTTCTGATTAACAAAGTCATTAAGCCTGCCTGAAAAAAAGTATTTGAAAGCACCATGCTTGAAGCGAACTGAAATGATTTCTGTTTCGGGAGGCAATTTCAGCTGATAACTTTGTTGGTGCAATCCACCAACAAAAGCTTCTTCTCGTTGTTGCCAAATTCCATCACAGCTGTCTTTCTGCCAAACCATGTCATCACTTTGAAAGATCAACTCAAATACGCCTTCAGGGCAACCATCAAACAACAAAGCATGAGAATCACTGTGATGTTGATTACAATAAAAACTGACCGAATCAATGTATTGCTTCAGTTGAGGCAGTTGGTAGGATTGTGAGGCATACAGTTTTTGCATCGATGGTTATTTAGTCAAGCTTTAATTCATTCTACTACAACAAATGCCATTTAATTGTAAAAAACGATTACTGTCTTCAAAGCGAAGCAACTTGCCAACCTGGTTAGGCAGAGAATAAATGTATTCGGCCTGGCGCTTATTCATTGTTTTACTCAATTATCCCTAACCAAGCAAAGGACTCAATTATTCGGAATCTTTAAAGATTGCGTATATGGTATTCAATGCTTTTTTTATATTCACATTATTACCACTGATATTGTTTAACAGCGTATAAACCAATGAATACTGAAATCTAACCAAGAAGCGTACCTCTGAGCTTTCTTTTAAATTGGCAGCAGCTTCGTCAATAAGCTCAGAGGGAACGTCTATTTCACATTGTTTGGTAAAACCTATCACAATACCAAAATCATTAAACACATCACTGCAGCCGGTTCTTATAGCCAGTTGTACAGGTAAAGGAATCAATGAACGCACTTTTTTTCTATAAGCTGAGGCAGACAATGAATTATAAGAATATTTATCTGAATCATTGTCTTCGTAATATTCTGACAATCCTGAATCAATAACCTCTTGTGGCAGAAGACCCAAATGACCTGAGGATACCACCTGCTCCCAGGTTGAGATTCTTGGTGCACTGTAACCTACTTCGCTAGCACGGTATGCTGACACAACCAGAGATAGATTTTCAGCGTCTTTAGCATTCAACAGCTCATCTGTTTTAATCACATGAAGCAGTACTTCTTCATAATAATCTGACAAAGCTTCTGAAAACTGTAAGTCTCTTTGAAGATCAAGTGACAAGCTATTGAGGTATTGGTCGGATAATTTGCGTTCAAATCTGGCTTCATTCCAATTCGCCACCTGAATACCAATAAAAACCCCAAGAACGACTATCACAAAATCCAGGAATACCGCAAACCAGTTTTGATTTTTGATATGTTCTGTAATTCTTCTTAATAACATCAATCTGGCCGATAAACTTTCAAAATGCCTGAGTTTTCCATCAACTCCTCGCTAGCTCTGTAGAGTTCTGTGGCATCAAGGAAGTATTTAAAATCATTATTTTGCATCGATAAATTAGCTA
>JAGRJR010000096.1 GCA_020442635.1 Lysobacterales bacterium | reverse complement strand
ATCAGTCACTGATTAAAACAGGTGTCAGCAATTAAATAAATCATAGGGACAACCCGCGATTCAGCAGCAAAACTACCCCCAAAGGGGTATCAGCTTCAGCCGAAAGCTGATAGCATTTACGTTCCCGCCAATTCAGGTAGACCGAAATCAACTACCCCAAATCATCCTCTCAACCGAACTGTAATAGCCGCGGGGTAGTTGGCTTTAGCCAACCCTGTTAATACTTTAGAGTTGACTAAAGTCAACTACCCAGAAAATTGAATGAATTAAATGGTCAGGCCTGAACAATCAGTCACTGATTAAAACAGGTGTCAGCAATTAAATGTATCTGTGATGTGAATAGCTTGGACTCACTACCTACGACTTACCAGTAAAAAACAACCTGCTGCTTTTTCCATAGGCTTTAAGTGAATATTCCTTAAGTTTAGGTATTAATCAGGTGTTTGAATTATTATATCTTTTACTTCACTGCGATTATTACCATAATTGACATCTTCTAATTTCACAACAGAAGTATAGTTATAAATTCTGTTCCCTGGCGAACCGGTAACATTAAAGGTCATTTCGCATAAAACAAACCCACCGGCAGGCAAAATAGGAATGTCGATATCTCGATAACGCCATCCAGCCAAGGCATTAAACTCAGTCATATTACAAGTCTCACTAACAAATGTTATTTGAGAACCATCATAACCATCAATAAACCTTATATTTGTGGCATCGGTACTGCTTAAGTTGGTAACTTGCAGTCGAAAAACAATTTGCTGATTAGGTACGATGGGCTCGGGAGTCAATAAAGTCTTTCTGACACTGATATCCACTGCATCGTTTGGAAAAAGGTCTGTTTTATAGATAAAGCGACCATTTTCAGCGGCTGCCAATATATCAACACCCGTGGCCTGATTTTTTGTATTTGTTTGAATGATGGCTTCAAAACCATTCGCAAAAATCAAGTTGGGTAATCCAGTATTAAAAGCAATGTCGGTTAAACCAGGTGTACCAACGGGTAGATTGGTATCTTCGATCCAGCTTTGTCCATCGTAACGCCAGACCACAGCCTGATTACCTCCCATGCCGTCAGGTTCATAACCCACTGCAATCACATCAGTGGTTGGCGCACCACCAATCCAGGTCAGCACTTGATCATTGGGTACATTGACATTCATATTGACCCAATCAGCACCATCAAAGCGATAAAATTCATTGGTATTATTAATCGCAAAAGCTTCAAAAGGCTCAATGGGGCCTGGCTGACATTGCCAGGGCGCCGCCCAAGTGGCCGTCAGAAATAAAAACCCTGGATCATCGTGAATAGGCATAAAGTCATCAGTCAAGTCTCCCATGTAATTATCGACCCAATGGATGTCACCATTACGGGTAAATATTTTAATGTCTCCACTGCTGCCACAGTATGTCATCACCGGATTTTGAAAGCCACGACAAAAAGGTTGAACTGGGTCACTGGGAATGTATGGACAGACAAAACTAAATTGAGCACCTAGCGATTCGTAATAAAACGCATCTTCTTCTGGAGTAATCCAGGTACCCGTATAATTGATACCATCACTGTTTTCAAACAACGATGTCCAACTGGAACCATCCCAAAGCAGAACTGTATCTTCACCAGTTGCTATCGCGGTATTACCATCGGTGGCATAAATATCATAGAGGTGTTTTGTCGTTCCTGAAGTCATGATACTGCCATTGTCACCACTGGTAAACTGCACAATGGTGCCGTTATTACCTACCGCGAATGCGTAGGATTCATTAGGATAAGTGATGCCATTGAACACTTCATTGGAAGGTGTTTGCCCCAGTTGCCAGGTTCCACCAGCCAGTAAGACAAATGATGTGAGTAAACCAAAGACTAAAACAACCTTTTTCATAACAAACCCAATGTGACCTTATTTCAGTATAAAGCGTTGCCTATGACATTGCATCAGAAAAAGGACTTATATGTTGTTAAGTGATAAAAGAGGAAAGTATTTAGCGGCAGCCCCTCTTAAATGCTGCTTTTTCTTTAGGTAGTCAACCAGATAATCCCTTGAATTGACTGAAGTCAACTATCCAGAATCATCCGCCCTTCCAAACTGTATTAACCGCGAGGTAGTTGGCTTTAGCCAATCCTGTTGATACTTTAGAGTTAACTAAGGTCAACTATTTAGAAAGCTTGAATAAAATAGAACAAAAAAAGCCTCGATGTTGATATCGAGGCTTGAAAACTTGAGTCGTTAGTTAAATCACTTAACCACTTCAAACACTGGCGTGTATTCACTGCCCGGTAATTTCATGCGTTTTTGCTCAATAAAGGATTGCAGCAATACATCCAGTTTTTCCATCAAATCTGAGTCTCCATGTATTTGATAAACGCCTCTTTCCATAATTTGTTTTCGGCCAAACTCTTTGACATTACCTGATACAATACCCGAAAAAGCCTGTCGCAAGGAAGCCGATAACTCACCGATCGGGCGATTGCGGAATAACTGCAATCCTGCCATGTTTTCATGGGTTGGAATAAACGGAAACTGTAGCGAACTGTCAATATGCAAGCCCCAGTTGAAGTAATAACTGATTTTATTTTTACTGCGATACAACTTAACTTCGTCCAGACCTGACATCATTTTTTGTGCCACATCTTCGGCATCATCAATGATAATTTCATACAAATCAGCCGCCTCATCCCCTAAAGCAAAACGGATAAATTCATCAATTTTATGGAAATATTCCGCTGACTCTTCAGGGCCGGTCATGATGAATGGGAAAGGTACCCCTTTGTTTTTCTCATGCGACAAAATACCAATCAGGTACAAAATTTCTTCAGCCGTGCCCACGCCACCAGGAAACACAATAATGCCATGACCCAAACGCACAAAGGCTTCCAATCTTTTTTCTATATCCGGCATGATAACCAGGTGATTAACTATGGGATTAGGTGCTTCAGCAGCAATGATACCTGGCTCGGTAAGTCCAATATAACGACCATCTTTAATCCGTTGTTTAGAATGACCAACGGTCGCACCTTTCATTGGCCCTTTCATGGCTCCAGTACCACAACCAGTACAAATGTGTGCGCCACGCAAGCCTAATTGGTAGCCGACATCTTTGGTGTATTGGTATTCAACCCGGTTGATGGAGTGGCCACCCCAACAAACCACCAGGTTGGGTTCTGTGCCGTACTGATGCACTTCACCACGGCGTAAAATTTCAAAGACAAAATTGGTGATATCAAACGGCTCTTCCAGATTGTAGTGACCTTCACCTTTTTCGGTGCTTTGGAACACGATGTCTCTTAACACCGAGAATATCGAATCTCTGATACCTGAAATCATTTTACCATCAACAAAGGCTTGTGCCGGTGCATTGACGAATTGCAGGTGAATGCCCCTTTCTCGTGGAATTAAAGTCACATCAAAATCAGGATAACGCTCCAATACCGCCATCGCATCATCTTCTTTGGCATCACAGTTCAATACTGCCAAACAACATTTTCTAAACAGTTCATGGACTCCCCCTTTGCCCACTTCCATCATCATATTCACTTCTTCTTGTGACAACAGGGTCATGCCGCCCCGGGCAGCAATTGTGCATTTTTCAATGACTTTTAAATTATTGATATTATTCATATTTATTTCCTTTTTTATTATTATTTTCATCTTTCTTTAGGGGGTCGAAAACCTGCGCTTCGTTGAAACGTTATCAAACCACCCAGTATTAATTCATAGTGGCTTAATTGCCACAGTTTGCCATCTTGAAATAGATGGAAACGATACGTCCAGCAATCTAATCGAGTATTGTGACGTTTTGACTAAAAAGCCAGCGGGAAGCTGGCTTGTGTTAGATTTTCCGTCATTATAACCCAGTTAAGCTTTTTTACAAAACCCATTAACTCATCCATAAAAGTGGTGTCGGTTGTGGCCATTTTAGTAAACAACACTCAGACAGGTTGACTGAAGTCAACTACTCAAAATATCCATACATCCAGATTACATTAAACTCGGAGTGATCGGCTTTACCAACCTTGTTGACTCAATTGGGTTAACTGAAGTTAACCACCCCATAATAGCCATATTACAGCCAACAACCCTTGGGTAGTTGGCTTTAGCCGACCTCATTCATTCACATGGGGTGGCTGAAATCTGTTGTTCAAAATTAATTAGTCGTCCCTGTTACAATTGAATTTTCATTATTCAACAACATAATAACTGCTTCAACATAAAAGCACTTACAATAAGCAAATGGCAGAATTATCCGCACTTTTGGCCTTGGGTTTACTTGGCTATTATTGGTATAACCAGGTTTCGGCACTGGACCAAACACGCTCGGCTGGTAAACAAATCACACAACAAAAAGGTTGGGTTTTTCTGGATGATTCCCTGATTCAGAAATACATCAGAATCAGACCCAGACGTGGCAAACTGTCACTACTGCGGGTTTTTGAATTTGAATTTTCTGATATCAATGCGCACCGGTTTACTGGCAGTATTGTTCATCATGGTGGCCAGGTTATAGAAATCAAATATTTTCATGAAAATGGCATTGAGACCATTCCATTACATTGAGCATAAGCACATGACATTACTCAAAGTTCTTTCTTATGGTAAAGGCTTTAAAAGCCAAGCCATTTGGGCCAGCATTTGTTCCATTGTCAACAAGCTGTTTGACATAGCTCCGGAAATTTTAATCGGTATCGCTATTGATGTGGTGATCAATCAGGAAGATTCTTTTGTTGCTGATCTAGGGATTGTTGACCCGAAACATCAGTTATATTTACTGGGTGTTTTAACTTTCTTCATCTGGGCAGGAGAATCGCTGTTTCAATATCTGTATCTGCGTAATTGGCGAGAACTGGCACAAAAAATTCAACATCGTTTCAGGGTGGATTGTTATGGTCATATCCAACGCATGGACATGCGCTTTTTTGAGGACAAATCCAGCGGCCGTTTAACCTCGATTCTTAATGATGATGTGAATCAGTTGGAGCGTTTTCTGGATGTTGGCGCTAATGACATCTGGCAGGTTTTAACCTCTGTAGTGGCTGTAGGTGCGGTATTCTTTTTAATTTCAACCAAGCTGGCGCTGTTGGCTTTCACACCGATTCCAGTGATTATTTTTGGTGCATTTTATTTTCAACGCAAAGCCGAACCCAGATATGCATTGGTGCGAGAAAAAGCCGGACAAATCGCTGAAGCCATCAATAACAACATCGCTGGAGTTGCCACCATTAAAAGCTTCACCAAAGAAGAGCATGAAAAACAACGCATAGCCAACATCAGTAAAGATTATATGCGAGCCAATGAATCGGCCATTAAGGTCAGTTCAGCATTCACGCCAGTGATTCGCATGGCTATTTTAACTGGTTTCTTGGCCACTTTCATTGTCGGTGGTTTAGATACTTTGAATGGCGATTTGGCTGTGGGCGCCTATGGTGTGTTGGTGTTTTTGACCCAAAGGTTATTGTGGCCCTTTCGTGATTTGGCTAACACCATGGATTTATATGAGCGTGGTATGGCATCGGCCCGTAGAATCCTTGGTCTGTTGGATGAACCGATTCGCATCAAAGACCATGAAAAGGCGAAAGAAGTTAAACTCAAAGGTGCCATCACATTTGATGACATCACTTTCAGTTATGACAGTCAAAGTCAACCAGCCTTGAGTGATATTAACCTCGATATCAAGGCTGGGCAAACCCATGCTTTTGTTGGGCAAACCGGTTCAGGCAAAAGCACTGTAATTAAACTACTGATGCGTTATTATCATGCGCAACAAGGCCAAATTAAACTCGATGGAGATTTAATTGATGACATCAATATCCACTCACTGCGTTCACAAATAGGTCTGGTTTCTCAGGCAACTTTTTTATTCAATGCCAGCATCTTTGAGAACATCAAGTATGGCAATGAGCATGCGACAGAAAAAGAAATCATCAAGGCGGCAAAACTGGCAGAAGCCGATGAGTTTATTCAAAAGCTCGATCATGGCTATATCACGCCGGTGGGTGAACAAGGCGTTAAATTATCAGGTGGTCAAATCCAGCGCATCGCCCTTGCTCGTGCTTTATTAAAAAACCCACCAGTTTTGATATTGGATGAAGCGACTTCAGCCGTTGACAATGAAACCGAAGCTGCCATTCAAAAATCCTTGAAAAAAATAGCACATGGACGAACCATCATTTTGATTGCTCACCGTTTATCAACAGTGGTGCATGCGGAACAAATACATGTAATTGAGCAAGGCAAAATCATTGAATCCGGCCAGCACCACGAATTAATTCAAAACCAAGGCAGATACCAACAACTGTGGCAGATTCAGACAGGTGATACTGAAAAATCTTGAAATGCAACAGAATAGGTGCTGTCTTACTTCGACTTGATTAATTTAGCTGTGTTGACTGAAGTTAACTACCCATATGTACTGTCGAGACACGCTGGCAAAAATATCACCTAGCTAATTTCTAAGACACTCAAAATTAAACACTTTAGTTCCATGCTTTATGAACGAAGTAACCAATACCGCCTGGGTAGTGGGCTTTAGCCTACTCATTGGCTGAGTTGAGTTAACTTCAGTCAACTACCCAACAAGTGACTGGCTTTACAATTAGAAAGTTGAATACAGTAAAAGTCCAGAAAGAACAATAAAGATGACTACTGTGATGTAATCCATGGTGAGTTTAAAGCCTGGATTTTTTATAAAGTTTTGTGCACTTTTTGCGGTGATCAGCGCCAGCCCACCAAACACCATGATGGTGGCAATGATAAACAGTAAACCCAAAATAGCAATGCGCCAGCTATAACCCGGTTGATCCAATTGGGCAAATTGCGGAAATAAAGCCAAAAAAAACAGCAGCACTTTGGGGTTGGATATGTTCATGATCACGCCACGCCAGTAATAGGAACCCTTGACGGATGCTTTGGTCTCATTGGCTTGTTCGGAACGATGTATCCAGGTCAGGTAAGCCAAGTATAAGAGATAACAAGCTCCGAATATTGCAATCACATTCATGGCCAAAGGACTGGCAATGATCAAAGCGGAAATGCCTAACATGATCAACAAAGTATGAAAGATGACACCGCTGGCCAAACCCAAAGTCAACTGAAGAGCTTTTGAAAAGCCCTCTTTCGCTGCAACGGCAACAACCAACAAAACGTCTGGCCCAGGAGTCAGTGCCAATAGTACAGCTGTGATAAAAAAACTGTAATAACCAGCCAAAATATTGATAATTTAAGTGCCGTAGGCTTCTACTTCATGGACGTGATCGCCCAGTAATTGCCACATGGCCACTTGTTTTTCTTCAGGAATTGAGATGTAGTGCAAAGCAATTTGTCCATCACTGATACGAGTAACCCTGGATGAAACGTGTAAATTGAATGTTTCATTGACGACAATCTCCAAAATACACACGTCACCAACCTGAAGGTCATCAATGTTCTCATTTTCAAGCAACTCAACCAATATTCCCGAAGCTGAGATGTTTTTTACATCAGTTACGCAAGAATACCCTTTGAACAGCAACAAACAAGAGGCTTCAATAGACTTTCTTGCATACCTGGTTTGTTTGTCTTTAGTCATCTCACTACTCTGGTTTCATGTATGGAAACAATAGTACATCACGTATCGATGCTGAATTTGTGAACAACATCACCAATCGGTCTATACCAATACCTTCGCCAGCTGTTGGAGGCATACCATATTCCAAAGCGCGAATATAGTCTGCATCATAATGCATGGCTTCGTCATCCCCCGCTTCGAGATTGGCCACTTGCTGTTTGAAACGATCAGCCTGATCTTCCGGGTCATTCAACTCAGAGAAACCATTCGCTATTTCATTACCACAAATAAACAACTCAAATCGATCAGTAATCTCCGGATTATCATCATTTCTGCGTGACAGGGGTGAAATCTCTATAGGATATTCTGTCACAAAAGTAGGTTGAATAAGGTTGGCTTCAACATGGATATCGAACAATTCAGCCATTAATTGGCCTTTTTGCCAGTTTTTGTCATAAGAAATGCCTTTTTTGTCGCAGTATGCCTGCATAACTGACAAATTATTGCAGTCTTTTTCAGATAAACCATCACTGTACTCTGCCAACAGAGAAGCCATTGATTGGCGTTTAAAAGGCTTGGAAAAATCAAGCATGTGTCCCTGATATTCAAATTGCTGGGTTCCCAGGACCTTGTCAGCCAAAGACCTGAACAAAGTTTCTGTCAAGTCTATTAAATCATTGTAATCAGCATACGCCCAGTAGAACTCCATCATGGTGAACTCAGGGTTATGCTTGGTTGAAACACCTTCGTTTCTGAAATTTCGATTGATCTCAAATACTTTCTCAAAACCACCTACAGTGAGACGTTTCAAAAATAACTCTGGAGCAACCCGCAAATACAACTCCAAATCCAAAGCATTGTGATGGGTGGTAAATGGTTTTGCTGCCGCACCACCTGGGATAACATGCATCATCGGGGTTTCCACTTCCAGGAAGTTCATGTCTTCCATAAACCGCCTGATGTGTGAAATCATTTTGGATCGAACTTTGAACACATCAGCAGACTCATCATTAACCATCAAGTCCACATAACGTTGTCGATAACGTGTTTCCTGATCAGTCAGTCCATGAAATTTTTCTGGCAAAGGACGTAATGATTTAGTCACCAATTCCAATTCAGTGACTTTAACTGACAATTCATCGGTTTTGGTTTTGAAAAGAACCCCTTTACCAAACACAATATCACCCATGTCCCAGTGTTTAAATTCGTCAAATTTATTTTCACCAACACCATTTTGTTGCACAAATAATTGAATTTCACCGGAGACATCTTTTAGAACTGCAAAACCACCTTTACCAAACAGTCTTTGGCTCATCATGCGACCTACCACCGCCACTTCAATGTTTTGTGGGTCTAAAGTTTCCTTATCAACATCATCATATTGAGTATGCAATTCAGAGGCTTGGTGGCTGCGTCTGAAATGATTAGGGAACGCATTGCGCTCGGCTCTGATAGCAGTTAATTTGGAACGTCTTTCTGCGATGAGTTTGTTGTCTTCTGTCATGATATTTTGAATATTTAACTGGCTTTGAATTATAAGCCTTGTTTTAAACTGGCTTCGATGAATTTATTTAAGTCTCCATCCAAAACTGCCTGAGTGTTGGTGTTTTCAACACCAGTTCTTAAATCCTTAATGCGTGATTGATCCAACACATAAGAACGAATCTGGCTGCCCCAACCAATGTCTGATTTTGAATCTTCCATGGATTGAGATTCTGCATTGCGTTTTTGCATTTCCAACTCATACAGTTTGGCTTTTAACTGTTGCATGGCGGTGGCTTTGTTTTGATGCTGTGAACGACCATTTTGGCACTGTACAACAGTGTTAGTAGGCACGTGTGTGATACGGACCGCTGATTCTGTTTTGTTCACATGCTGTCCACCTGCGCCTGAAGAACGATATACATCAACACGCAAGTCCGCCGGATTGATGTCAATTTCAAAACTGTCGTCAATTTCTGGCGACACGAAAACAGCGGCAAAACTGGTATGACGCTTATTACTCGAATCAAACGGTGATTTACGCACCAAACGATGTACACCAATTTCAGTTCTTAACCAACCAAAAGCATAATCTCCATCTACTTTGATGGTGGCTGATTTGATGCCTGCAACATCTCCTGCTGAAACCTCAATCAGTTCTGCTTTCCAACCACGCGATTCAATCCAGCGCAAATACATGCGCAGTAACATATTGGCCCAGTCCTGGGCTTCAGTACCACCAGAACCTGCCTGAATGTCCACAAAGGCATTGTTGGGGTCCATTTGACCTGAGAACATTTTTTGAAACTCAAGTTTCTCAATTTTTTCTTCCAAGTCATCAATCAAAACCAGTACTTCATCCAGACTGTCCTGATCTTCTTCGTCATTGGCCATTTGTAAAAATTCATCGGCATCAGTAATACCTGATTTCAATTCATCAATGGTGGAAACAATGTGTTCAAGTGAGGCACGCTCTTTGCTGAGCGCTTGGGCTTTTTCCTGGTCGTTCCAAACATCTGGATCTTCCAGTTCAAGATTGACTTCTTCTAGACGTTCTTTCTTATTTTCGTAGTCAAAGATACCTCCACAGCGCATCCGTACGCTGCTGGAAGTCTTCCAATTGGGCTACTTGTGGTGCTATTTCCATAGTCTTTAGTATCCTGTTTTTTTCTGAAGGTTTTGATTAACCTTCTTTGGTGATTTTTTGTTTTAATTCCCAGCGCTCTTGCGCGTCAATACACATGGTAGCAATTGGACGGGCAATCAGTCTGGGCAAACCGATTTCCTCATCGGTTTCTTCACAATAACCATAGTCACCGGTTTTGAATCTATCAAGTGCTTTATTGATTTTCTTCAATAGTTTGCGGTAACGGTCTCTGGTTCTTAGCTCAAAAGTATTCTCAGTCTCACGTGATGCTCTTTCTGCTTCATCACTGATGTCCCGAGCTTCAGACCGCAGATTAGCTATGGTTTCATTGGACTCTTTTAATAAATCCTCTTTCCATTGTTCAATGCGACGTCTGAAAT
>JAGRJR010000095.1 GCA_020442635.1 Lysobacterales bacterium | reverse complement strand
CTGGCGCTGTTTCCGGGAGTATCGAGATCAGGAGCAACCATCATGGGCGGAATGCTGGGAGGATTATCGCGGTTCGCAGCCACTGAATTTTCCTTTTTTCTAGCGATTCCTACTATGTTTGCGGCGACCTTATATAGTCTTCTTAAGGAATGGGACCATTTGACTTTGGCAGATATACCGATGTTCGCAGTCGGGTTTGTGGCCGCTTTCCTGGGCGGGCTGGCGGTGGTGCGCTTCATGCTGGCGTATGTGGGCCAGCACAGTTTCGCGCCCTTTGCCTGGTATCGAATCATCTTTGGCGGGTTGCTGTTACTGTATTTTCATTACCATCCCTGGACGAGCCCCGGCTAATCGGTTCATCATCGATGAACCCCTGGTCAGGCAGCGCGCGATAGGTCGCCTGGATATTTTGCCGTTTTTCATAGCGCGGGAGCATAGAGTATGTCGACGCTTTCAGCAGAACGCGAATTATGGAACTTGCAACCACGTCACCGCTGGACCGTAGCGGAATATCATCACATGGCCGAGGTTGGCTTGTTAAATGAAGATTCCCGGGTGGAGCTCATTGACGGGGAGATCGTCGAAATGGCGCCGATTGGTAGCGAGCATGCTGGACATAATAACTATTTAATGAATTTCCTCGCTTATCGCTTGTATGGAAAAGCGGTGGTGGCTGGACAAAATCCAGTCGTATTGGGCGGCTATGAAGAACCTCAACCTGACATTGCCATATTGCGCTGGCAGAGTGATTCTTACAGAGGCGCGATTCCTCGTGCTGAAGATGTCTTGCTCATCATTGAAATTGCTGACAGCACCCTGCGCTATGACCGCGATATTAAAGTTCCGCTTTACGCTAAAAACGGCATTCCGGAAGTCTGGTTGCTGGATCTGCAAAACCGGCAACTGGAAGTCTATCGCGAGCCCGGTCATAGCGCCTATCAGCAACATAGCAGTCAGCGCACCGGCAGGATTGCGCCAATACTGTGCCCGGACGCCGTGATTGATCTGGCAGAACTGTTCCCCGACTTGTAACCAGACTTTGCGTCTTCATAATGACTGAACTTGCCCTGTTTACCGCTGACGCCTCTGAGCGCTTGCCGCTTAAAATATTTACTGAAAAAGCGTACCTGGATTATTCCATGTACGTCATTCTCGACCGGGCGCTGCCGCATATCGGCGATGGCTTGAAACCGGTGCAGCGGCGCATTGTTTACGCGATGTCCGAGCTGGGTTTAAACGCGGCAGCCAAGCATAAAAAATCCGCCCGCACGGTCGGCGATGTGTTGGGCAAATACCACCCGCACGGCGACTCCGCTTGCTACGAAGCGATGGTATTAATGGCCCAGCCTTTCTCCTATCGTTATCCTTTGGTTGATGGGCAGGGTAATTGGGGTTCGCCGGATGATCCCAAATCCTTCGCTGCTATGCGTTATACCGAATCTCGCTTGACGCCTTATGCCAAAACTCTGTTAACAGAATTACCACATGGTACGGTGGATTGGGGCCCTAACTTTGATGGAACATTGGAAGAACCCTTGTGGTTACCCGCCCGTTTGCCTAATGTTTTACTTAATGGTGCTTCAGGCATTGCGGTGGGTATGGCCACCGATGTACCACCACATAATTTGACCGAAGTGGCACAAGCGACTTTGCATTTGTTGGACAATCCCAATGCTGAAGCGGCAGAATTATGTGAGTTTGTTCAGGCACCAGATTATCCCACCAAAGCTGAAATCATTACCCCGCGTGAAGACATCGTCAAAATGTATGAAACTGGTCATGGCAGTATACGTATGAGGGCGGTATATGAAAGGGATGGTAATGATGTGATTATTACAGCTTTACCTCATCAGGCTTCCGGTAGTAAAATTTTGGATCAAATTGCAGCGCAAATGCGAGCCAAGAAATTACCTATGGTCACTGATTTAAGGGATGAATCTGATCACGAAAATCCGGTTAGGTTGGTGATTTCGGCACGTTCTAATCGTATTGACTTCGATGCTTTAATGTTGCATTTATTCGCCTCCACTGATTTGGAAAAAACGTATAAAGCCAATTTCAATGTCATTGGCCTTGATCGACGCCCACAAGTCAAAGGCCTGAAAATGATTCTCAAGGAATGGTTACGGTTTAGAACCGAAACCGTTCGCAGGCGATTGCAATTTCGCTTGGACAAGGTGGATGCCAGGTTGCATATTCTTGAAGGTTTGCTGATTGCTTATCTGGATTTGGATGAAGTTATACGCATTATCAGAGAGGAAGACAACCCCAAAGAGGAGTTGATTAAGGCGTTCAAATTATCTGAAATTCAGGCTGATGCGATATTGGATACTCGTTTGCGAAATCTGGCGCGTTTGGAAGAGATGAAAATTCGCACTGAACAAATCGAGTTGCAGGCAGAAAAAACAGAGATTGAAGGAATTTTGTTATCCAGAGCCCGCATGAAAACATTGATTCGCAATGAAATCAAAGACGATATGGAACAGTATGGTGACGAGCGTATGACCCGGATTGCTGAGCGCGAGTCTGCACAAGTTTTTGATGAAACCAAACTGGTACCCAGCGAGCAGAGTACCATTGTGTTATCAACTGCAGGTTGGGTGCGAGCTGCTAAAGGTCACGACATTGATCCTGTGAGTTTAAGTTACAAGGCAGGTGATGAATATCTGGATCATGCCCATGGCCGCAGTAATTTAACCACCGTCTTCCTTTCTCCGGATGGCAGGGCATTCAGTTTGGCGACTCATACATTACCTTCTGCCCGGGGGCAAGGAGAACCGTTAAGTGCCAAATTTAGTTTTAAAAACAATTTGTTACCGATTGCTGTAACCTGTCAATTGCCTAATGCAAGATTGTTGATGTGTTCAGATGCTGGTTATGGTTATCATGGCGTGATGGAAAATCTGTACAGCAAGATGAAAGCAGGCAAGCATGTTTTGAGTGTACCTAAAGGTTTTAAGGCAATGAAGCCTACCTGGATTGAAAAAGTGCCGGATGCGCATGTGGTTTGTATAACCACAGCTGGTTATATGCTGGTATTTCCTTTGCAAGAATTGCCCGAACTGGTCAAAGGAAAAGGAAATAAATTGATCAACATTCCAGGTAAACGTCTCAAGTCAGGTGAGGAAAAACTGGCGGCCACATTGGTAATTACCCCAGAAGATTCTTTCTTGATTCATGCTGGAGCAAGATACATTCGGTTTAAATGGAAAGATTTGGTAAACTATATAGGAAGCCGGGCAAAAAGAGGTTCATTATTGCCACAAGGTTTCAGAAATGTAGATCGTGTAGAAATTGAAAAAGATTAAAGTTATTTGGCTGTTTTTGAGTTTGCTGACAAGTAAAAGCTTGCTGGCGACTGCCAGTGTGCCCAGCTTAAATGACTGTCCTGATATGATTTTTATCGATGGTGTACAGACCAACTCTGATCCTTCCAATGGTTCAGGTGGTGCTTATCCAGGTGCTCTGCAAAGAACGATTAATATCGATAATACCTATTATTATTACATTCCAAGCAGCTATCAAGTAGAGAAGCCACTGCCTTTGATGATTGTTTGGCATGGTGCAGCAGGTGCAGGCAATGCCAATCTGGCTGCAATCAATATGCGTAATTTTTGGCAAACAGCTGCCGAACAACATCATTTCATTGTGGTGGCCCAAGCAGCTACAGGTTCAAATGGTGGCTGGATACCTACCACAGATTCGTCCAGATTAGGAGCCATCATCAGTGATATGGATGGGCGTTATAACATTGAAAAAAACAGAAAATATATTTGGGGCTTCTCAGCCGGTGGTTTTGTTGGTCATGCGCTGGCACTGAACAATGCCGATTATTTTGCTGCTTATGCAGTCAGCGGTGCGGATTTGAGTTACGCCAATAATGCTGGTTATACACCAGCCAGTGCGGCTCGACAGTTGCCAGTGTTCATTTCAGTGGGTCAGTCTGATTCTTACTATAATTCAGCTCAAAATGACATGACCAATTTTACTAATGCAGGTTGGATAATGGATCGTAATATTTGGTTTGACGGATTTATTGGTGGGCATGAATTGCTGAATGATTTGCCAGAAAAAGCCTGGAACAAGATTTGCATTTCCACCTTATTGGACTGAGATGACAGAAAAACACATCACTAAAGTGGGTTGGAAAGAGTATGGCGCATTACCAGAACTCGGTGTCGATCGCATTCACATTAAGATAGATACCGGTGCGCGAACCAGTGCCATACATGCCACCAAACATAAGGTCTTTCATAAAGGAAAAAAATTGTGGGTAAAGTTCACCATTGCACCATTTCAGGACGATGATGACACCACTATGGAATGTGAAATGCCAGTAAAGGATCAACGCACGATCACCAGTTCTAATGGCCATACTTCAGATCGCGTGGTCATTGAAACCAAGTTGGTTTTGGGTGGCATAGAACGTGTCATTGAGTTGACCCTGATTTGTCGCAAACAAATGAAATTCAGAATGCTTTTAGGCAGGCAAGCCATGCAGGATGTGGTTGTGGTTCCGCAAAAAGCCCATTTGACTACCAAGAGAAAACACAAAAAAACATGAGAATAGCTATATTATCAAGGAATACCAAACTCTACTCGACCAAAAGATTGGTAGAAGCGGCAACGATGAGAGGGCATGAAGTGAGGGTCTTAGATCATTTACGTTGCTATATGAACATTTCTTCAAGCAGTCCGACCTTACATTATCGGGGTGAAGACCTGCCGCATTATGATGCAGTTATTCCCAGAATTGGTTCATCAGTCACTTTTTATGGCACCGCAGTGTTACGCCAATTGGAAATGATGGGTGTCTATCCGGTGAATGAAAGTGTTGCAGTGACGCGATCAAGAGATAAGTTGCGCTCGCTGCAATTATTGTCACGAAAGGGTATTGGTATGCCCATAACTGGTTTTGCTAACTCACCTGATGATATTCAGGATTTAATCAAAATGGTTGGTGGCACTCCTTTGGTTATTAAACTGTTGGAAGGGACTCAGGGTATTGGGGTGGTTTTAGCTGAAACCAAAAAAGCCGCAGAGTCTGTAATCGAGGCTTTTCTTGGTTTGAATGCCAATATCATGGTGCAGGAGTTTATAAAGGAAGCGGGTGGTGCTGATATAAGGTGTTTTGTTGTAGGTGGTAAGGTGGTTGCAGCTATGAAGCGGCAAGGTGCAGAAGGCGAATTCCGTTCAAATTTACACCGAGGAGGTTCTGCTTCGTTGGTTAAATTAACCCCTGAGGAGCGTAGAACAGCAGTCAAAGCCGCACAAATTATGGGTTTGAATGTGGCTGGTGTTGATATTTTGCGTGCTAATCGAGGTCCTGTGGTCATGGAAGTTAACTCTTCTCCAGGACTTGAGGGCATTGAAAAAGCCACTGGTAAAGATGTGGCTGGTATGATTATTCAATTCATCGAAAAGTCGGCCAAACCACACAAAACCAGAACCAAAGGTAAAGGATAGGTTGATATCAAAAACGCAATAAAAAAGCCGCTATATGTCAGCGGCTTTTTTTATTACCCACCTGTTTTGATTATTTTTGTGGCAAAATAATTTCAACACGACGGTTTTGTTGACGACCAGCTTCGGAGTTATTAGTGGCCACCGGATAATCAAATCCCAGGCCCTCAGTACTCACTCTTTCACTGTCAACACCATGGTTCATTAAATAGGCTTTGACTGAATCCGCTCGCCTTTTTGATAAATCAAGGTTGTAGCTTTCGTTGCCAATGTTGTCGGTATGACCTTCAATGATTACGCTTTGCTCTGTATTTTCTTTCAGAGCCTTAACTAAAGGGTCGAGGTTTCTGGCGGCACCAGGCACCAAGTCAGATTTATTGAATTCAAACAGCACATCACCAAGAGTAATCACCAAACCACGTTCTGTTTGTTTGGTTTTCAGTTCTGTCAGTTCAGACTCCAGTTGTTTCATCGCAGCTTTGGCAGCTTCTGCCTCCGCACGTGCAGCTTCTGCTCGGGCAGCTTCTGCTTCTGCTTTGATTTTGGCTTTTTCTGCTTCACTCAAGGCTGAATTGGCGGCTTCTTCCGCTTTAAGTTTTAATCGTTCAGCTTCTTCCCTTGCTTCCAGAGCCAGTTGCTTTTGTTCCTCAGCATGTGCGGCAGCTGATAACGCTTGATCGCGCATTTCACGTGCAGCCTCGGCTTCTTGTAAGGCTTGTTCCCTTTGTAATCGGGCCGCTTCGGCGCTGGCATTGGCAGCAGCAGCGCGTTGTTGTGCTAGATCTGCTTCCAACGTTCTGGACTCAAGTACCAATTGACTTTGTTCCTCGACCAGCCTTTCACGGCGGTCCTCATACCAGCGTGTTTGTGCTTTGTAGCGTGCCAAATCAATCAAACGGTCAGTCGCATAGATGGCATAGTCAAGTTCTTCATCCTTCATGTCATCATATTCAGCTGTTAATTTGTTTAGCGCATTTTGTGCGCGCTCAAATTCTTCACCACCTCTTTTAGCCAGTTCAGGTTGAGAGGCCAGATCACTAAATCTTTGTTCTAATGCAACAACCCTGGGGTCGGCATCGGGTGTTGATGCACAGGAAATAACCAACAGGAATGTTGAAATAACCAGGGCTACACGAGTCTGTTTTATTAAGTTTTTCATAGCATACTCCGTTTACGGTCTAACTCAGATTTCAGAAGATCTACAGCAGCTTTAAGGTCGTTGTATGATTTTTCTGCTTTGATAGATAATGATTTAGCATCAGCCACTTCAGCATCGCGCTGAGCTTTTTTAGCAGCTATTTCGGCATCTACCCAATCCCTTTCCTCCATGTGCACTTTAGCCTTTGAAAGGTTATCACGTGCTGATTTCAATAAGTATGAAGCATTCATGGATGCGTCATTACGCTCTGCTGTTTCAATTAATACATGAGCCTGATCAACCGCTTTTTTACCGTCTGATTTGTTAGCCAAAACTGGTGTGGCGCAGCCCATAATTACCAGTGATGGAATAATGAGTTTGTATTTCATATGTATTTCCTCCGTAGTATTTGGATAGGTGAAAAATAGCTGTATCACTGTCAAAAAAACATGAAAATAACATTAATAGTGTACATTCTGAGTAGTAAATTAAGCATTGCGTCACAATTTTTGTCGGTTTAACGATTGAAGCTAAAATTTTTGTAAGACATTGAATATAAAGAAAAATATAGGATATGTAAGATTTTTTTACAGAAAACTTATATGCAGAGTGATTTTTTTGAGTTGTGCAGGATGGATTTTCTCAAGACCGGTACAATATTCTTTGAATGTACATTCAAGCGGTAAGCATGATGCGCCTATGGTGTGAATACTTTAGTTGGACTTAGATAAGTTTTTCTGTATCAAACAATGGTTTCTTATTGTTTAAAAGGGTGGTTTTCTTCTATAAATTGATCAATTGCCTTATCAGTATCTATGGCTTCGATGGCTCTACAGAGGTTTTCGATACAAGCCGGAATTCTTTTTATCTCATCTTTCTTACATCGGTAATTACATCGAACTTGGCATACTTTGTTGTGGTAGGAAACCAAATTATGGATGGCTTGTTCATTAGAAATATTTACCACTGATCTACAGCCGAAAGGACAGCCGAAATGCGCGAAAGTACAATCTGCAGCAGTATTGCATGTTTGCGGTGTATTCAGTAAATCACGGATTTCTTCAGTAACAGCTTGGCATTTGGTTTCGGTTTGGTCAAAAGAAATGTCAACAAACGCTACCAGATGTTGAGGTTCTTTTTCTTGGTTAATTACTGCGGGTTGATTGATGACATGCTGCATACCCATAAATGTCAGGCTGGCTATTACGAGTGCAAACAAAACCATGAGAGAATATTTCAACATCAATCAGAGCTTTCGGTTTCATTTTGCTCACACCTAACTAGCTCACGCAACACACTGGTGGCATAGCAACCCGATGGTAAAGCAAACTTTAATAGTAAATTTGAACCTTGCCAACTGAAAGACAATTGTTGTGGTAACAACCTGACAGCCCTGCGATCTTGTGAAACCCTGAATTGTTCAAACCCTTTGTGATAAATTGGTATTGAATCGGCTATTTTTTGTTCAAATTGCGCACAGGTAGCGGTACTTTGTACCGGGTTTTCACCCCACATGGCCGCAGTAATATGGATGTCGAACTCATTAAGCCTTTGGCTTAGTTCACATTTGCTTGCGTCTTTTGCATGGAACCACGAATGGCTGCCATCCAGTTGCATGATATCACCTTCTATGACCTGATTCCATGTGTCATTTTCAATCCTTTTGGCTATTATGAGGTTAAAAAGGTGGCTACGGGCGCATGAAATCAGCAAACCCCGTAGATTGCGGTTATTAACTTTGATGTGTCCAGCGAACCAATCTTGGACTTTTTGGATGTTGTTCATTTTATGACCAAAACGTTGAGGGCCGAAGTAATTGGGAACACCGTGGGTTTGTATGGATTTTATATTGTTTTCAACTTGCTCTTTGTTGCCAATAAAATCCCTGATAAGAATTTCAAATTGATTGCCTTTGAGTTGGCCTTTTTTGATTTTGCTTTGGTGCCAGTAGTGGTTAAGAATACGAATTTCAGGCGGTAGTTTTTCACATACTTCATTAATGTCTTTAATTTTAGGCAACTGCACACTGAACCATTGTCTCGTGATGGCATGACGATCTTTTAAACCAGCATAGCCAACTTGCCTTGCTGGTACTTTACAGGCACTGGCCAGTTGTGTGGCAGCCCAGGCTGTGTTACTGTTGGTTTTTTCAAGTTGAATCCACCAGTGTTCGCCTTGCCCAGAAAAAACCACATCATTGTGCTCAATTACCACAAAATCTTCAGGTAATATTCTAATCTTTCCCGTAGCATCCACATGATTAAGTGTGGGAAACAATTGGTTGAAAACTGAAATCATGTCTATTTGAATATTTTACGTATGAAAAAGGCCAGTTTGGATTCTTTCAGGGGCGGCTATTTATTTCAAGCAGTAATTAAAAAAGCCACCAAAATTATGGCGGCTTTTTCAAGTTGGTCTTTGATTTATTCAAATCCATCTTTAAAAATTAAATCAATATAAACCAGCGGTTGAGCAGGTTCTGGTGCTGTGCATGCGCCTGATGATATGGTGTTTTCTATGACGAGGTTGTGATTATGGCAAGAAATGTTATGAAAGTTGAAGTTTTACTGTAATTGTTTTTCATGATTCCCCTGAATTTCATTTTTAAATTTATATAGCCAAAGATTATATCAATGACAGATTGGTTTAAGAAATTAAAGTATTTAACAGCTATTAAATCATGACAAAAATGTCATCAAGCTGTCATAATGTTTTCCTATCATGAGCACTTTAATTGAAGAACCGGCTGAAATGCACAATAACATCTTGATTGTCGAAGACGATATGGCCATTCGTGAGATGATGGCTTTTTCCCTAAGACGAGAGGGTTTTGATACCTATAAGGCGGCTTCTGGTCACGAAGCCTTGGATCAATTAAACCGCGTTCATCCTGATTTGATTGTGATTGATTGGGGCTTGCCGGATATGAGCGGAATTGACTTAATTGATATGATCCGCCGGGATAAAGTTATCAAGGAAGTGCCTATTATCATGTTAACAGCCAGAGCGGAAGAAGCTGATAAGGTCAAAGGACTTGAGCGAGGAGCCGATGACTATTTGACCAAACCGGCATCGATGCTGGAATTGATGGCCAGAATTCGCGCGCACTTGAGGCGTTCAAGAGGTTTTGAGTTAAGTCATAAACTCGAATATCAAGGCATCGTCATGGATGCCGAAGCCCATGAGGTGCTGATTGATGATGAAGCGCTCAGTCTGAGTTTAACCGAGTTTAAGTTGCTCAAATTGTTTTTACAAAATCCCAATAAATTGCTAGGTCGTGAGCATATCCTGAATCACATTTGGGGTCGCAACACTTTCGTCGAAGATCGCACCGTCGATGTTCATATCTTGCGTCTACGAAAAGCCTTGAAGAAGCAGGGTAGGGACAAGTGGATTCAGACCGTCCGTGGTGTGGGTTATAAATTGACCAGTTAGGGTTGAGTACATTTAATTAAACTCAATTGATTGCACATCCTGCCACATGATCCAGCGTTTCTCATTACCTTCAGTGACAAAAAGCCCATTATTATCTCTGGTGACACTGCGAGTCCCATAGGCGATTACAGTTTCACCATTGGTCAATAACAACGACACTGCTGATGGATTGCTTTGAGTGATTTTACTGATGTTTCTGAAAGGGATGAATGTTTCTATACCATTGACTTCAACTTCAAGCAATTCATGCCCGCTTTGTTGATTTAAGTCAAATGCAATTTCAGAGACTGTTATTGCGCTGTCATTAGCCAATTTTATGTTGCCTGACAAAGGCTTGGTGTACTGCTGGTAATCAGAATAAGTCAGCCATTTTAAAGGTATGTCAGTCATTTCAAATTTAACAAAATCATCCCACAATATTTCATGACGTCCAATATCCGGGTTATAAAACCATAGACCACGGTGGCTGCTGTCAACGTCGTTGGTACCTCCAAGTAACAGTGATTGACCATCATTCAATACCACCAATGATCGGTCACCCTGTCGTTCAATACTTTTGATGTCTTTGAATTTGATTTTATGTTTGGTGCCATCGGCTTCATTGCCATCCAGCTCTTCACTGAGGGCACGCTCGTCTTTGTCCCACATAAATCGACCCTGAAATTGCCCATTTTTAGTGGTTACAATTCCATAAATGCCTTGATCAAATCGTTTGGCATCAGTAGGTGCTTGCGAAAACTGAATGGCTTTGATTTCATCCATATCAAATTCAACCGTGTTACCGTCCGCAGTCAACACAAAAATGTCATCGGTCAAATCATTAGTGTCTCCATCAGCATCTATTACCACACCGTCATGTAAAGTGGCTTGGTACTTGCCCTTGTTGGTGTCAATGGCTAATTGCGAAATGGCACCAAAGGGTAGGTTGTAATAAGGAAGTTTTACTTCATTACCAAAAAAAGATTTGAAAGTGATTTGTAAACCACCCATCCTCGCCTGAGGGCCAGGCTGGTGATCTTCCAGCGCTTGTATTTGCTCTTCGGTGAAATGTTCGATGCCAATGGTTTTGACCTTACGTCCATTAAAAATATCACTCAACCACATCTCCTGATCACCCCATCGAAGGGTGCCTGTGACCTTTTCATCCTTGGTGGTAATCACGGTACCGTAAATCACAGGTTCAAGGTTTGCTGCCATAATCAATGGCGATAGGCTTAAAAATCCAACCATCAGCGCTTTTTTCATAGTGAGTGTGCTTTTACAAGAGTTAATAATTATGTCACTTTTTGATTGAAATTTCATGTTACTAAAGTCCTGTTTTGAGTTGTGTAGGTAATTAATGGTGAAACTTCGGAAATCCTTTATTTTTTCAGTATTGGCTTTAAAAAGGCACCGGTGTGGCTTTTTTTCACAGCAGTTAGTTGTTCTGGTGTGCCGGTGGCAATGATTTCGCCACCACCATGACCGCCTTCTGGTCCCAAGTCGATAATCCAATCAGCCGTTTTTATCACATCAAGGTTGTGCTCAATCACGATGATGGTGTTACCATTGTCTCGCAGGTGATGCAAGACATTGAGTAATTGCTTGATGTCAGCAAAATGTAAACCAGTGGTGGGTTCATCAAGAATATAAACTGTTTTACCAGTGTCTCGTTTGGATAACTCTTTGGCTAGTTTGACCCGTTGGGCTTCGCCCCCGGATAAAGTTGTGGCATTTTGTCCGAGTGTGATGTAGCTTAGCCCCACATCCAATAAAGTCTGCAGTTTGGTAGC
>JAGRJR010000094.1 GCA_020442635.1 Lysobacterales bacterium | reverse complement strand
CAGCATCTTTGTCGTCACCACATTTACCTTCGCCGCATTTACCTTCAGCATCTTTGTCGTCACCACATTTACCTTCGCCGCATTTACCTTCAGCATCTTTGTCGTCACCACATTTACCTTCGCCGCATTTACCTTCAGCATCTTTGTCGTCACCACATTTACCTTCGGCTTTTTTGTCATCACCACATTTGCCTTCGCCACATTTGCCTTCTCCAGACCCATCGGCTTTGGCAATACGACCATCGGCATTTTGGTAGCCATCACTGAGGTCTTTTTGACCAAAAGGATTGTCTGAGTCGCTCAAAAGCGCACCAGCACCAACCACAGTAATGGCAGCTGCGATGGCAGCATTAACAGGTTTTACGTTAAATTTCTTCATAAATTTCTCCTCCGAGGGAATGATTAAATTTTAGTTTACAAAGCCTTACTTTCCTAGATACATGTCAGATAACGAAAGACTTTGGTGATTATTATAAGCACAGCTATATGACCTACTCAAAGAAAATTTATTGCAAAAAAAACGCCCAAATTGAATAATCCGAGCGTTATTGACATGTCTTTAATGAAAATTTAACGAATTTTCAGCTATCTACTTTTTTGTAAATCTCCAATCATTGCAGCCAGAAATCTAGCGGCCTCACCGCCCGTAACCGCACGGTGATCAAAGGTCAAAGAAAGTGGAATAATGCGATGAGCTTCCATACCACCCAATACTGGCACTACTTCATGTCTCAATTTACCTGCGGCAATGATAGATACACATGGAGGTGTGATAACTGGCGTGGCATATCGACCTGCATAGACACCGAAATTTGATAACATGATGGTGTAATCTTTCATGGCTTCAGGTGGTATGGCACGAGATTTAACCTGTTGTTTGATGGTGTTCATTTCGTTGCGTATATCTTGAGGACTCAGTGATTCACAATTACGCATGGTTGGAACAAACAGGCCATCTTCAGTATCTACCGCGATGCCAACATCCACATGATTGATCAATCTTCTTGACAGTTTATCACCGTCAAACCAGGCATTTAATGTAGGTTCAGCCTGAGCGGCAACCACCAGTGAGCGAATCAATCTTGCAGTGATGTCTTCCCCAGCTTGCCAGTTATTGATGTCTGCATCATCCATGATGGTTGTTGGCACAATATTGGCGTGTGAGTTTTGCATCACCCGAGCCATGGTTCTTCTTGAACCTTTGACTTGTTGCCAATTGTCATCCACAACAGTTTTTTCCATTTTAGGTACTGCTGATTCGATTATTTGCTCAGCAACAGCTACTGGTTTGGCGGGTGCTGGTTTAGGATTGTAAGTTTTTGCCGTATGGCTGGGTTTGTTAGCGGCTGCTTTGACGTCACTGGGTCGGATAACGCCGCCAGTGCCTGTGGCTTCAATGGTATTCAAATCAACATTGAGTTTTTTAGCCAAAGCGCGAACTGCTGGTGCGGCTTTTTTACCACCGAAATCCTGCATGCTGTCCAAAACCTTATCCGAAGATTCCATTTGACCCACAACAGTGCCAATGTTTTCTTCTTTTTTGACCGTTGAAACTGAGTTTTCATTCAGTTCTTTCAAAACTTCTTCAGCCTCTGCTCTTAATTTAGCTGGTGAATCTACTTCTGGAGTCTCAATGACAACTTCTTCACCTTCGCTGGCAAATTCGATCAAAGCAGCGCCAGTATCAATCACATCACCGGGTTCGCCGTATAATTTCACGACAATGCCCGCTTGAGGTACTGGAACATCAACCACCGCTTTGGCAGTTTCCATCGATACCATGGGTTGATCTACTTCAACTTTATCGCCGACTTTGACATGCCATTCAACAATCTCTGCATCAGGTAAACCTTCACCCAAATCTGGTAATTTAAAAATGCTCATGAAACCTCCAAAACTTGATTCACTTTATCTAAAATTCTGTCCACAGTCGGCATGTATTTTTTCTCCAACTTGAACAATGGCATAATCGTATCATAACCAGTTACACGTTTAACTGGTGCCAATAAATCATACAGACCCTGATCTGCAAGATTGGCAGCAATCTCAGACGATAAAGAACAGTGTTTGGGTGCTTCCTGAACAATCACACAACGACCAGTTTTAGCAACAGATTCATGGATGGTGTCCATGTCCAGCGGACTGATGGTGGCCACATCAATAACTTCTGCTGAAATGCCTTGTTCAGCCAATTTATCAGCAGCTTCCAGTGTTTCTTTCATCATGGCGCCCCAGGTAACCAGGGTGACATCAGAGCCTTCACGAATCACAAAACACATGTCCAGAGGATACTCTTCACCATCATCTTCGACTTCTTCTTTATTCAGATGATAAACACGTTTTGGCTCAAAAAACAATACCGGGTCTGGGCTTCGAATGGCGGCCAACAATAAGCCATAGGCGCGACTGGGAGATGAGGGTATCACTACTTTCAAGCCGGGTGTATGGGCAAACATGGCTTCAATACTTTCTGAATGGTGCTCTGGTGCATGGATGCCTCCACCATAAGGTGCACGAATAACCAGTGGACAAGTCAAGCGGCCACGTGTTCTGTTGCGCATCCGTGCAGCATGACAAACAATATGTTCAAACATAGGAAAAATAAAACCCATGAATTGAGCTTCTGCGACTGGTTTCATGCCTTGAGTCGCCATACCTACTGTCATTCCGGCAATCATGGCTTCTGCCAATGGTGTGTCAATGACACGATCTTCTCCAAAACGTTGGGCAAGACCATTGGTGGCTCTGAATACCCCTCCATTGATTCCCACATCTTCACCCAATACCACCACATCCTTATCGTGCTCCAATTCGTGTGCCAATGCCATTGTCACAGCTTCTACCATGGTTACTTTAGCCATTTGATTTCTCCTCCATAGCTCGAGCATAGGCTTTTTGTTCAGCCAAATTATGTGGTAATTCGTCGTACATATAATCAAACATATCATCCACGGTCAGTTTTGAGGCATTCAGGTATTCTTCAACAGCAGCTTCCACTTCAATTTTACAAGTGTTAAGCAGTTGATTTTCCAATTGTTCGTTCCACTGACCCTGGCTGGTCAGGTATTTACGCATACGTTTAATGGGTTCAAACTGACGGGCATTTTCCACTTCATCGGTAGGACGATAGCGAGAAGCGTCATCTGCAGTGGTGTGATCACTCAACCGATAAGTGATGGCTTCAATTACTGAAGCACCTTTGCCTTCATAAGCGCGTTTCAAGGCGGCTTTTACTGCAGTGTAAACAGCGATGTAGTCATTGCCGTCCACTTGAATTGAAGGTAAGCCTCCAGCAATGCCTTTCTGTGCTAAGGTGCGACCTTGACTTTGCTTTTTACGTGGGACAGAGATCGCCCATTGATTATTGACAATCATCATCACCATAGGTAATTGGAATGCACTGGCGGCATTGATGGCTTCCAGAAAATCTCCTTTGGAACTACCACCATCACCAACCACTGAAACCGCTGCACGTTTTTCTCCTCGTAATTTGAAGGTCAATGCTGCACCAGCCGCATGGGTACATTGTGTGGCAATGGGTACGCACCATGGGAAATCGTGTTTTGGCCCAGAAAAATTACTGCCACGTTCGTCTCCACCCCAATAGAGCAGTACTTCAGACATTTTTACGCCACGGTAAAATTGTGCGCCATATTCACGGTACATGGGTGCGAATACATCTTGTTCAGCCATAGCTGAGCCAATGCCAATGTGAACGGCTTCATGTCCCAAACAAGAAGCATAGGTGCCGAGTTTGCCGGTTCTTTGTAAAGCAACTGCTTTGGCGTCAAAAGTTCTGGTTAAAACCATCAATTCATAGATTGATTTTAACTGTTCAAAATCTGTCGCAATGGCAGGTTTTTTGTCACCCACCAATTCTCCATTGGGTGTCAAATACTGCAAATAGTCGATATTAAATGATGCAACTGTGGTCAATTTCACTCTCCGAAAATGTTAGCAAAGGGTGTGTTCTGTAAGGTGACAATCTTGCCATAAATGAGCTAATCCACATGATAGTGGACTTGTTAGTTTGTCACGGTATGGTTAGCTAACCATATTTATATGCTGGCTTATCTGGATGTCGTCCCCCGGATAAGCGGCAGTATTATATAGGAATGTGCGATTTTAATAAATGGACTAACACATATTATTCGCTTATTTTATTAGACATGAGTAGAATAGCCGTAAGATTCTATAAAAATGAACAAGTACAACTGACTGGTAAAAAAAGCTGGGTTAATTGTGGCTTGTATTCACCTTGAATAATGACAAAGAAAAAAAACATCAGAAAACTGGAAGAGGGTATCAAGCTGGATGTATCCGAAAGGAATAATTACGGTGGTTACTTGTGTTTGGATACCCTGTTTTCGGCACAAAAACCTATCAGTAATCCGGTACATCATGATGAAATGTTGTTTATCATTCAACACCAAACTTCAGAGCTTTGGATGAAGTTGATCATCCATGAACTTAATGAAGCCATTCGCTGTGTTCAAGTTAAAAGATTGGGCCGAGCCTCAAAAATTTTAGCCAGAATCAAGCAAATTCAGAAACAGTTGTTTGAACAATGGGCGGTACTTGAAACGTTAACACCCAGTGAATATATGGAATTCAGGCATGTGCTTGGTAATGCTTCCGGTTTCCAATCAGTACATTATCGACAAGTGGAGTTTCTTTTAGGAAATAAAAACCATAAAATGGTCAAAGTCTTTCCCGAAGGTTCAGAATCCAGAATGGTGCTGGAAAAAGTATTGGATTCTCCCAGTATTTATGATGTTTTTATCAAACATTTGTTTACCGAAGGTTATCAAGTGCCAGAAGATTTGGTCAATCGGGACATACGGCAACCTCATGAATTTAACCAACAATTGATGGAAGTGTTGATCAAGGTGTACCAACGCCCAGATCAACATTGGCCTATTTACGCCTTATGTGAGCAATTGGTTGATGTGGAACAATCTTTCCAACTCTGGCGCTTCCGTCACATGAAAACCGTGGAGCGTATCATCGGGTTTAAACAAGGTACGGGTGGTTCGTCTGGTGTCAGCTTTTTGAAAAAAGCGCTTGATTTGACCTTCTTTCCGGAAATCTTGCGGTTAAGAACAGAATTATAAATTTTTCAGTTATCTATTTTGCGTTGTGAATTCAATTGCTTTGCTGACAATGCAATGAATATGGCTAAAACCAAGAAAATGATCCAAAAACTGTTTAATATGGGGACTGAAACCGCTGGATTTACTCCAGAACCAAATAAATTTTCACCAATGAACCTGCTTTCGGGTGCACTTCCAAGTAAGTCTGATGATTCGAATAATAACTCTGAGGTGTTGTTTTCTACATCCACTTGATTGATTTCTAAATTTGTTCCTAAAAAGCAAAACCCGGTAATGCAGGCAATAGTCGGATATTTAACTACGATTAAAGAATTCAAATCGACGAATTCTTGTGAACCCCAAACATTAACTTGAGAGCCATTGCTGGTTCCGACAATGGTGGTTCCAACACCTGATGCTACATCAATCAAATAATTGTTGTTATGGCCAAACACATAAAGATTATTTGAGTCTTTAAAAATGGCTGGATAATACTGCTCCTCATCAGGATATGAAAAACGCCAGTTTTCTGAACCATCACTCAGCTTGCGAGAAAAATATTTATCATTGGAGCTATTAAAATAAAAATAATTTTCCCCCGCGTTGTCAATAAGTTGAGGTAAAGGAGTATGTGTTGTTATTTCATATGGTATTTGTGTCTGATGTATTAAAGCCAAATTGTTGCTGTCGTAAGTGAATAATGTAAAAAGGTTGTCATCATGAGAGAATACAGTAGCAGTTAAGTAATTCAAGTTTTCACTGTATGTGATGCCGCGAATGGTTTGATTTTCATAGTTTAAAACTTCAGTAATTTCATCAGTTATTAAGTTGATTTGATATAAGCTGTTATTGCCAGTGCCTACATTTAATTTTATAAAAAATAATTTCGATTGGTCTTGGCTTAAGAATATTTTTTGTGGTTGAGAGGGTAAGTTGTTCCACTCTTTTGCAATGGTTAGTGTAGATGCGTCTATGGCAACAATTTTATTGTCGTATTGAGCTGATGCATAAACCATGTCTTCTGAGTCGTTTAGAAAAACAGCGCCCACTCCATTTCCGATTGGAATTTGCGCTAACCAATTACCATTTTCAAGATTCAATACACCCAAATCGGTTTCTTCAGGGTAAAAAACGTCAGGGGCTATAAGAGGCAGATAAGCGACTTTAGAGTGTGCTTGACTCATTAAAAATAAATTTAACAGGATAATAATTCTCATGAAGTTGTCTTCTATGTACAATTTATTTAAATATAGCATAATCAAATTCATTAGAAAATTTTACTCAGTTGAATCAAACTGAAACTGGGTAAAGCCGACATTGGAATATGTGCCCTCTGGTACATTAGTTTCATGCTCTTTAATCAATGCCTGCATCTCATGTTGGAATTGTTTCATTTTGGCATCTAATAGCCAATTGACTTCATCATGTTTACTGTGAGGGATTTTGCTCGAAAACACCGATGATTGATTTAAATGCTGCTTTTGGTCTGTGGCGAACATTTTTTTATAGAAGGTTTGGAACAGTCTTTTGGTGGTGACATCCACTTCTTCTGCCAAGTTTGCCTGTTTCTGGAGTTGTTGGTTCAATGCATCTGCTATTAGGTATTGGCTGGATTGTTTAATGATGATTTCGTTGGCAATCAACTCGTTAATGACCGCTCTGGCTCGTATGTGATTACCGTATATTTTGTCAATCAAACTGGTCAATTTTGCATGGCTGAGGCTTTTGTCTTGTTTTTTTGTCTGTTGTAGAGCCAAAATGACCAGATCCATTTTATTTAACGCGCTTTTGTTCTCTACAGGCTTGTTTCTGAATTCAGCAATGCTGCGACGATCAATACCAGTCTTCACTGCAATCGCTTGATTAGTGGGTTTTATATCACTTTCTATCAGTAGTTCTGTGGCTGCTTTAATGTAAGCTTTTTGGATGTTGGCTTTGAATTCATGACATTGCAGGCCAAATTTAATGACCATTTTGCTGACTGGAATCAGGGCTTTTTGTAGTTGGACTAAGTGTATATTTTCTGGTTTCATGATTTTTTGCGCGCATATTTGTACGCAATATTATCATGCTCTGGGTTTTATGTACAATCTACTCAACCTGTAAGTGATTACATTATTTTTATCTCATTTCGCAATGTGTGATGCTACAGGGGGGAGGTCAAATTTATCTCCAAATAGTGGGACTGAAATATCCTACACAGGCAGGGCAATACAGAGTTTTGTGGGTTGACGTTTTCTCTCTGTATTGTTCCTGCTGATTTTTCTTATTTCTGTTTAATTTATCCATTCAAACCAGGCACTTTTTACATGATCTCATGTAAAATTGGCTTTTAATTTATTTGGAAAGCTCTAGTGACTGCACTCAGTGTAAATCTTAATAAAATCGCCTTGCTTAGGAACTCACGCGGAAGAAATTATCCCAATGTGCTTGAATATGGTGAAAAGCTGATCAAGATGGGTGTGGCCGGCCTGACTGTTCACCCGCGCCAAGATGAGCGACATGCGACTCGACAGGATACTCGTGAGTTAGCTGCATTAACTAAACAATATTCTGGTGTTGAGTTCAATGTTGAAGGATTTCCTTCGAATGAGTTTATGTCATTGATTGCTGAAACCCGACCAGATCAATGTACTTTAGTACCTGATGCGCCGAATCAAATCACCTCAGATCATGGCTGGGATTTGACCGAGCACTTTGATTGGGTTTGTAAATTGGTACTAGAGCTACAATCAATTAATGTGCGTGCTTCATTATTTATCGATCCTGATTTGGAGCAGATTAAATTGGCTGCTAAAACAGGGGTAGATCGCATTGAGTTATATACTGAATCTTATGCCAAGGCTTTTGCACATGGTCAATATGCTGATGTTTTGTCGCTGTATCGCCTGTCAGCACAATTGGCTCAGTCATTGGGGTTAGGTATTAATGCTGGACATGATTTGGACTTAAATAACCTCAGTAAATTTTTGACGATTCCGAATATTCTTGAAGTTTCTATCGGTCATGCGTTAACGGTGGAGTCGTTGGAATTAGGCGTGGCGGAAGTCGTTAGGAGATACCTTGAAATTTGCGCAGAATAAGGTACAAGCTTAGGTTAACAATGTTATAATTGCCCGCCTTTTTATATCTCACAATCAAAACACCACGGGAAAATCCCGATAGTAATGGAAAACAACATGATTACTGTAACTTTAGCTGACGGCAGTCAGAGAAAATATGATGAAGCACTTTCGGTTCAAGATGTTGCGCAAGACATCGGAACTGGGCTCGCTAATGCCGCTTTGGCCGCTCGCGTAAATGGCGAAATGGTTGATTTGTCTTATGTCATTGATAAAGATGTTGATTTAACCATTGTTACGGGTAATACCGAAGATGGACTTGAAGTGCTCAGACATTCGTGTGCTCATTTAATGGCACAGGCAGTACAAAGGTTATACCCAGAAGTGGAAGTGACCATTGGGCCAGTCATCGAAAACGGATTTTATTATGATTTTGCCGCTAAGGAACCATTCCATGAGGAGGATTTGGTTAAGATCACTGCCGAGATGAAAAAAATCGTTAAGGAAAAGTTGCCCGTTGAACGGTTTGAAATGTCACGCAATGAAGCCATCGCTTTTTTTGAGCAAAAAGGTGAGAAATACAAGGCTGAAATCATTCGGGACATTCCTGAGGATGAGGTGTTGTCCCTATATCAACAAGGTGAATTTACTGATTTGTGCAGAGGGCCGCATGTACCGAATACCGGTAAACTCAAAGTTTTTAAATTAATGAGCATTGCGGGTGCCTATTGGCGAGGTGACAGTAAAAACGAAATGTTGCAACGAGTCTATGGTACTGCCTGGAATGACAAAAATGATCTGAAAGAATATTTGCATTTGTTGGAAGAAGCTGAAAAGCGAGATCATCGCAAGTTGGGTAAAAAGATGGATTTGTTTCATTTTCAGGAAGAAGCACCTGGTATGGTGTTTTGGCATGATCGTGGTTGGTCGATTTACCAATCGATTCAACAATACATGCGTAAAAAGTTGAATGCCAGAAACTACAAGGAAATCAATACACCATCGGTGGTGGAATATACCTTGTGGGAAAAGTCTGGACACGCTGATAAATTCGGGGATGACATGTTCAGTGTGGAATCAGAAAATCGCATGTTTGCAGTTAAACCAATGAACTGCCCCTGTCACGTACAAGTTTATAACCAAGGTTTAAAATCATACCGTGATTTACCGATTCGTTTGGCAGAATTTGGTTCATGTCATCGCAATGAACCATCTGGTGCCTTGCATGGTTTGATGCGCGTACGTGGTTTTGTTCAGGATGATGCACACATTTTTTGTCAGGAAAATCAAATCAGCAGTGAGGTGTCAGAATTTATTGATTTCTTGCATGAGGTTTATAAGGATTTTGGTTTTGAAGACATCATTTATCGCATTTCAACCCGTCCTGAAAAAAGAGTAGGCAGCGATGAAGTTTGGGATAAATCCGAAAAAGCATTGGCCGATGCTTTGGATGCCAAACAAATAGCTTGGGAGGAGCTACCCGGTGAAGGTGCTTTTTACGGTCCGAAAATTGAATTTTCTTTGAAAGACTGTCTCGGCAGAGTCTGGCAATGTGGCACCATTCAGGTGGATTTTTCGATGCCAAGCCGTTTGGAAGCTGCTTACATTGATGAACATGGTGACAAAGTAACACCGGTAATGTTGCATCGAGCCATTCTCGGTTCATTTGAGCGCTTTATTGGAATTTTATTGGAGCATCATGCAGGAAATATGCCGCTTTGGTTAGCTCCGACTCAGGTCGCAGTTTTAAATATTACAGGACAACAGTCCGAATATGCCGAAAAAGTAGGAGAAACTTTGAAAAATCATGGTTTTAGAGCCATTTATGACTTGAGAAACGAAAAGATCGGCTATAAAATTCGCCAGCACACATTAAACAAGACCAATTATTTGGTCATTGTGGGTAATAATGAGCTTGAAAATGAAACCATCACAGTCAGATCACATGATGGTAAAGACCTGGGCTCTATGAAAATTGACAATTTAATTGACTTGATGAAGTCAGAAATTGAAAACAAGAAATAATTTGGAGGATTGACTGATCGCTAAAAATGATAAAGTACGCAGGAATAACCAAATCAGGGTTCCTGAAGTAAGGCTTATTGACCAACATGGAGAACAGGTTGGTATTGTGTCAACAGATGAAGCTCGAGACCGAGCGACAGGCGCAGGTTTGGATTTGGTGGAAATTTCACCCAAAGCTCAACCCCCTGTTTGTAAAATCATGGACTATGGCAAGTTCAAGTTTGAACAGGCTAAAAAAGAGCAACAAGCCAAGAAGAAACAAAAGAAAATTCAGTTAAAAGAGGTTAAGTTCAGACCGAATACTGAAGAAGCGGATTATCAAGTCAAGCTCAGAAATTTAAGAAAATTCATTGGTCAGGGGAATAAGGTCAAAGTGACCATCATGTTCCGTGGACGTGAATTGGCACACCGAGACATTGGTTCAGACATGCTGGATCGCTTGGTGGAAGATTTGAAGGAAGAAGTGGTTGTTGAACAACGACCAGCGAAAATGGAAGGTCGATTTATGATTATGCTGTTGGCTCCAAAACCAACAAAATAATCATTGAAGTTAATAAACTTCACCCGCGTAAGCAATGAAAACGGTTGGTGAGTGTATCGAATCAGAAGTTTTTACCTTAACGCAGTCGATGAGATTACGGTTTTCGCGTAGCGAAAGAAGAGGTCTTGCAGACATATAAATAAATAGCGGCCCAGTGAGTCGAGAATGAACAAAGCCATAATAAGAATTATATTCTGATTTGGCTACTTGCTGGCGTATATAAATAAAATACAGGAGGGCATTATGCCTAAAATGAAAACTAAAAAAGCAGCTGCCAAGCGCTTTAAAAAAACCGCCACTGGCTTTAAAAGAAAGCATGCTTTCAGAAGCCATATCTTAACCAAGATGAGTACCAAACGTAAACGTAATTTGCGTGGCACCAGCCTGGTCCATGAAGCTGATGTTGAATCAGTGAAAAGATTATTACCTTACGCTTAATTAAAGGAGTTACATCATGGCAAGAGTTAAAAGAGGCGTACAAGCACGCAAAAGACATAAAAAGATATTAAAACTGGCCAAAGGTTATTACAACGCTCGTCGTAAAATCTACCGTGTGGCCAAACAGGCGGTTATCAAAGCAGGCCAATATGCCTACCGCGATCGCAAAGCCAGAAAAAGAACATTCCGTGCGTTGTGGATCACCCGAATCAATGCAGGTGCTCGCAATAATGGCATGAGCTATTCACGATTTATCAACGGCTTGAAAAAAGCTGATATCTCTTTGGATCGTAAAGTTCTGGCTGATATGGCTGTTCATGATAAAGCAGGTTTCGCTGCGGTTGTTGAACAAGCCAAGGCTGCATTGTCATAATTTAAATATAAGTCCCCTGAGTCACAATCTCGGGGATTTGACATGATAAGATTGAAAGAGGAATCAGTGGGTAACGCTGATTCCTTTTTTTTATGGAAAAAATATGTTGAGACTGTGTCATGATCAATTTCATGGTTTCATAAAAAAACAGAGAATAAAAGTGAGTGATTTGAAACAAATCTTAGCCTCAGGCATTGGGCAAATTGAAGCTGCACAAACCGTTCATGAATTGGATGATGTACGTGTTCAATTTCTTGGACAGAAAGGCACCGTTACCCTGCAATTAAAACAATTGGGACAATTGCCACCTGAGCAAAGAAAAACAGCTGGCCAGGAAATCAATCAGATAAAACAGCAACTGT
>JAGRJR010000093.1 GCA_020442635.1 Lysobacterales bacterium | reverse complement strand
AGTGGACCCAGCCTTGAAACCCAGTAATGCGGCGTTTTGTGGCTTTTTGATGATGAGTTTTAAGTCGTAACAATGTCAGCCATCTGACCACAAGACCAACACAAAGCAAATTGACCTTCATTGTGTTCGCCACAATTTAAACATTGCCAATCAGCCAGAGTTTCTGTGGTTGATGAAGATTTTCGACTGTCTCGCAAGGGTTGAAGCAATTGTTGCGCTTCTTCATAATCACTGTCTCGGTGAATCCACAACTCAGGCCAATTTTCAAAAAAAGGTATTTCGCCACCGATGGAAGTGGCATACTCATTCTTTAAAAAACAGGGTATTTCTGCCTCTTCTAAAATTTGTTTGGCTTGTGAGACCCAAGTGATAAATTCATCAGTAAATACTTTTTTCATACAATCATGGTAACACAATCAAGCCATATTTTTCAGTGCTAAAATACCCACTTTGAGCTTTTGATAGTCATGGCCAAATAACTTTTGAAACGGTATTTTAGTGATCCATTGCATCCTTTGTGTGGTGGTATTCAGTGCATCAATCATCGCACCGTCATGGTCTTGAAGAAACTCACTGATGGCGTGATTAAAAAATGTCTGATCTTGGACAAAAAAACGAGCAGTGGAATTAACCAGTAACAACAAATCCCGAGCTTGTGCCTCCGCCAGACTCATCACTTGCAAAGGATCATCTTCAAAATCAATAAATGCGATGTCATTGCTGACCTCATCAAGCAGCATATTGCGAATGAAACCCTGACTCAAATACTGTTTTTGTCGGTGTAGTTTTTTGATGGCTTGTAAACACTGTTTGAACAATTGTTGCCGTGTTGCTTGCTTCGTGCTTTGTTGTTTAAGGGTTTTCACAATTGACACACCCACATCCTCAATCAATAACCAGTCATTATCATGGGCAATGATTTTTGGCACCAGTACACCAGCCTGTTGCAAGGCGTTTAAACGTTTGATCTCGTTGGCGATGGCCGCCGTGCCACCAGGTTGCGGTACGGCTTTTAACAACGGCAAGCGCAGCAGCCAACTGAACAGATTCAAGGCATGGTAACGAAAAATACCACGGGCTGGCGCCGCTTTTTTAAGCCAATAAACTCCTTGATCAGTGGTGATTTTTTCAATCCGTTCCTTGCTGTCCATAGCCTGTTGCCATTGATCATGCTTTATACCTGCTGCTTGAATCTTTGCGTGGATTGTATTGTTATTCATGTGCTTATTGTACGATGATATCAAAATCTGAGTCGGTGATGCATTATAATAGAACAGTTGATAATTTAATGGGTGGCATTAAATGAATTTACAAGCATGGCAAACATTCCTTGGCTGGAATCTGGTGATTCATTTTGGCTTGTTGCTATTGGTCTTTGTACTGTTAACCTTGGCCAAAAGCTGTTCAATTTGCCCAAGGAACAATTGTTGGGTATTTATATACAATTCATTGCCGCCTATAAAATCCTGATTACAGTATTTGTATTGGCTCCTTATCTAGTGATTCGTTTTATATTGTGAGTATACAACCGGTGCCATTTGGCCAATATAAACCTTCCGCAAAGATACAGCGCAAAATCGACTGGTGTCAAAAGCTACCCGCTAATTGGTTGGGCAAACAAATTGCCCAAATCCTGCGCAAGCAAGTCATGAATCAAGCTAAATTACCGCTTGACTTAGAACTGGGGCAAGTTCGATTGCGATGTCAGTTGGATGACAATGTCTCTGAGCGAGGTTTTGTATTTATGCCCTGGCGTTGGGACAGCATAGAACGCCTGGTGATGCTCAAGGCTTTGCCTCATGAAGGCGTGTTTATCGACATTGGTGCCAATGTGGGCATTTACTCAGCTTTGGCCGCTTCAGCCTTGAATCGTCTGGGCTGCGTGATTGCCATTGAACCCAATCCGCCGGTGTTTGATCGATTGGCTTTTAACCTACAGGCCACCCGCAACGGTTTAACAGAAAAACCTCGCATTGAAATCGTTCAACAGGGTGTTAGTGATGAAAGTGGTGAATTTGATTTATATTTGGATAGTGACAATCTGGGAGCCAGCTCAATGGTGAAAAAAGATCAAAGTCAAGCCATCAAAATCAAATGCCAACCATTGCTGGACATTGTACATGAACAAAAACTCTCCCGCATCGACGTCATCAAATGTGACATCGAAGGCACAGAAGACCGTGCCCTGATACCGTTCCTGATGGATGCCCCGCATCACTTATTACCGCATTGTTTTATCTTCGAAAACAACGAACAACAATGGCAAGGCAACCTGCTCGAAGTTCTCAAGCAAAGAGACTACGTACAAACACACCAAACCCGCCTGAACTACATCTACCAACTACGCCAACCCATCCATTTCAGCGCCAAAGAACGTAAATACAAACAAGTTGTTCCGGTCATTTCTTAATACATTAACAAAGAAAGTCATTCCTGCGCAGGCGGGAATACCCAAAGGGCAGCCCCTCTTCTATATGAAAACTCACATTCCTCTATTTTACAGAAGTCTCTCACAAACACCTCTCCGTCATGCCGACGAAGGTCGGCATCGAACCACAAGGAAGTGGTGAATGCAGCAAGTATCAGGCAAAGCAACTGCTGCCAGTGTCTTTTAGTATGCTGCTTTTAAAACTGGGATATAAAATAGCTAGAGTTCCTTCAGAAAGACGCTAGATACCGGCCTACGCCGGTATGACGATATGTAGGATTATGAGCAACCATACATACTTTGCTCACCCAAAACTGAACCAATCCAACATCCTGTAGTCCATAACTTTCAATTGCTAAAAAACCATGCCATCTCGTCGAACCATCAATAAAATGTTGCTCGCCATGGGCGCTTTAAGCCTATCCAACAGCCAGGCCACTACGCTTAAACTGATTCACAAATCTCTGCCAAAAGCCACCCACAGCATACCGGCGATTGGTATGGGCACCTGGATTACTTTTGATGTTGATCCTGAGCGAACTAATCTGAACAAGCACATCGCAATTTTGGAAGCCTTTTTTAAAGGCGGTGGGCGCTTGATTGACTCATCACCGATGTATGGCTATGCGCAACAACTGTTGGGTCAAACCCTGCCCAAAGCCCAGGGTCATGAGCGGCTGTTTTCCGCTACCAAGGTCTGGACCATGGGTAAGGACAACGGCGCTGAACAAATGCGCCAATCGATGCAGCTGTGGGGTGTGCCCTCTATGGATCTGATGTTTATTCACAACATGCTGGATTGGGAAACGCATTTGAAAACTTTGAATCAGTGGAAAGCCGAAGGCAAAATCAAATACACCGGCATCACCACCTCACACGGCCGGCGCCATTCGGCACTGATAGATATGCTGAAAAACAACCCAGTGGATTTTGTGCAATTCAGTTACAACATCCACGATCGCGAAGCAGAAAATAAACTGTTGCCACTGGCACAAGATTTGGGTATCGGTGTGGTGATAAATCGCCCTTTCCAAACCGGTGGTTTATTCACCCGCGTTCAAGGCAAACCCTTACCCGATTGGGCGAATGAAATCCAATGCGAAAACTGGGCCCAATTCTTCCTCAAATTCATCATCTCACACCCCGCCGTCACCTGCGCCATCCCCGCCACCAGCCAGGTCGAACACATGCAACAAAATATGCAAGCCTTGCAAGGTGCTTTACCAGACCGGGCTATGCGGAAAGAAATGGTGAAATACTTTGAATCCAAAAGATTGTAGAAGTCGACAGATGTTTTTTGACGATATACAAGATAAAGTTGTGTTTTGATGTATATCAGTGTAGATTGAAGGCCTCAAAATCTCTTATAGAGACATATGAAGTTACGAAAAGGAAAAACTAAAACAACACTTGAGGCTTCAATTGATTCTGCTTTACTTGCAGTTGAAATTTATAACAAACCACGTACCACTTTCAGAAGCGAAGCATATATTTCATTGATGGTAATAGCATGGACCCGACTTTTTCACGCATATTTTAACAATACTATAGGTGATAAGTATTATTATAAAAAAACAAATGGACGATATGAAATAGTCGATGGAGAGAGAAAAGCATGGGAGCTTTCAACATGTATAAAAAAATATAATAAACTGAAGCCAGCTATGAAAAGCAATCTTAATTTTTTCATAAGATTAAGAAATAAAATAGAACACAGACATATTGATAGAAGAGAAGTAGATGCTTTAATCTTTGGAGAATGCCAATCTTTTCTTTATAATTTTGAAACGCAGCTAATTGACTTTTTTGGAAGTGAATATTCTATTAATGAAGCTTTGGTTTATAGCTTACAATTTTCTCAAATAAGAACAAATAAACAGGAAAAAGCCAGTAAATCAGCACTGTCGAAGGATCTTGCTGATGTGGTAACTTTTGTAGAAAAATATAGGAAAAATCTGGATGATAAAGTTTACAACTCTTTGGAGTACAGTATAAAGTTAATCCAGATACCAAAAATATCAAATACAAATAGGGCTGATGCCGCAGTTGAGTTTGTAAAGTGGAATGAACTCAGCCAAGAAGATAAAGAAGCTTTTGAGCAAATTTCAGTGATAATTAAAGATAAAAAAGTTACTGTGGAAGCAGCGAATGTAGGTAGACTTAAACCGACAGAAGTGGTTAACAGAGTGAATAAATCTTTAAATAAAAAAATTCTTTCAACTAATCTACACGCTACTCTGTACAAACTTTTGAATATAAGACCGCCGAATGGTTCTGAAGACCCCTTTGAAACACAAACAGAGTTTTGTCTATATGATGAAACTCATGATGACTATGTATACCAAGAAGCCTGGGTTTATTTCCTTATCCATTTTTTTCAAAGTTCTAACATTACCCCAACACAATTAAGAATGATGGAGAAAAAAGGTGAGAAGCTCAACGTAGATAGTTTTCGCTTGTAATCAACAATTTAACTTACTTAGTAAATTGAGATAATTATTATTCATTGTTCTTAATCCTAACTGGCAATCCCTTATCTTCTCCTGGCTTTTTGGCGCGTAAATAAACCAGTTCATAGGTGGCGGGATAGAGGCCGTCTTCGATGCGGAATTGTTCGAAGTTTTTGGTCAGTTGTTTGATGACTTTGGGGGAGGTTAGGCCTTTGGTGCGGTTGTTATCGACGTTGTGGGCGCCGATGTTTTTCAGGTCGCGCATCATGTCGATGACATTGGCGTAGGTCAGGGTGATGAACTCGGAATCGGCGATAACATCGGCGAAACCCAGTTGCATGGTCAGGTCAGCGATTTTGGCTGCAGGAACAAATTCATTGACGTGGGGTTGGTCATCGATTTCTTGCCAAGCCAGTTTCAATTCATGCAGGGTGTGTTCGCCCATGGTGGTTAAATGTATCAGGCCGCCGGGTTTCAGCGCGCGTTTGATTTCCTGTAATACCGTGGCTTCATCACACCATTGAATCATCAGGTTGGAAAACACCAAATCCAAGCTTTGCGCATGTACATCAATGGCATGGGCATCGGTGATGCGGGTTTCGACTTGTGAGTGTTTAGGGACCTCATTGACCATTGACGGCGCAAAATCCGCGGCAATGATTTGAGCCTGTGGAAATAACTGCAACAATTCAGGCACGGCCCAACCGGTACCGCAGCCCAAATCCAATATGTGTTCTGGTGCGGCTTTTTGCTGATCGCCCATAAAGTCATCACCAAGGCGTTCAATCAGGCGCACCAAGGCTTCTTTTTGTAGCACCGCGTGTTGCTCATATTGCTTGGCGGCTTTGTCGAAAGACTGTTGAATTAAGTGGTGCTCTAGACTCATAAAGGTTGCTCTGTCAGGTGCGTTATCAAAATTTCGGTCAACACATCGGCTTGTCGAATAAAAGGTGCATGACCGGAGCCACGCAGCATGTGGTATTGTCCGCCACATTGAATCGCTGCCTGTTCCATCGCCTGGGGTAATACCAGCCGATCGCGGCGACCACTGACCCATAATGAGGGCACAGTCAGGTTTTTCAATTGCGCAGTCAAATCGGTTTGTTGCAACAGAGTCAAACCATTGGTCAAAGCCTGCCGGCTCGGTAAAGGCCTTTCAAAGACTTTTTGTTTCAACACGCGCAATTGTGAACGCTCATCATCCACGCCCATGACTTCCAAAGCCAAAAAAGTTTCGATGGTTCTTTTGACGTCTTGTTGTAAGTTTTCAGCAAACTGTACCAATACTTTTTCATCGGTTCCATAGGGCCAATATTCGCGTTTGATAAAACAAGGTGTGGCACACAACATCACCAGTGATTCCACTTGTTGTGGTTTTTTCAATGCCAAATTCAACGCCAGCATTCCACCCATCGACCAGCCGAACCAATGTCCTTTAGGAATTTCACAGGCTTCTTCTGCCAATTCATCCAAATCCAGCGACAAGGGCTCCTCATGGTTCAATCCATGACCCGGTAAATCAATTAAATTGACCTGAAAATAAGGCGCCAAAGCCTCCGACCAATCATCAAACAGATGCGCATTCATGCCCCAACCATGCACAACATTCAATACCGGACCAGACCCTTTTGTGGCAACAATTTTCACAACGCAGTAACGATTCAAAACAAAGGCGGTATTATACAGAAGATGATCTGTATAAACCTGCAGTTTGTATTTACTGGCATAATCAACTATATTGAAATTTGTTTTAGTTGAGCAAACAAGGAATGAACAAAACGCTATTAACTCTGGCAATCTGTATGCTCTGTAGCTGTGCTAACCAAACCCAATCCATCCAAGCTGAAACGACCAACCTGTCATCAGGTATCAACCTCGAAAACTTCTCAACCAGCGTTCGACCACAGGATGATTTCTATCATTACGTGAATGGTAAATGGCTGGAAGAATTTGAGATTCCAGCAGACCAAGCTTATTACGGCACCAGCTCAATTCTAAAGAAAAAAATAGAAGCGCAGATACAGACCATCATCAATGAGGTTGCTCAACATGATCAGCAACCAGGTTCTGCAGAACAAAAGATTGCCGACCTGTATCGTGCCTATATGGACACAGAAGCCATTGAGGCCAGAGGGATTAACAGTCTTGTGGCAGAATTTAACAAGATTGACGCCATTCAAAACACCGCAGATCTCAGTGAATATTTTGGCTACGCCGATGTTTTCAGTCGAGCCCCAATCAGCTTTTATATTGAACTTGATGATAAAAACTCTGATCAATACATTATTTTCATGGATCAAAGTGGCCTAGGATTACCTGATCGTGATTACTACTTAGAAACCGACGAACAGCATACAAGCATCCAGAAAAAATACATCACTCATATCGGTAATATGCTCTCATTGGCGGGCATAGAAAACGCTCAAACCAAGGCACAGGAAATTTACACACTCGAGCAATTTCTTGCCAAGGGACACTGGGATTACGTCAGTAACAATGACTTGGATAAAACGTACAATAAAATGCAGTTTGAAGAGTTATCAACACTTGTGCCGCAATTGAATTTGGACGCATGGCTAACCCATGCCATGATTGATAAACCCGAAAATCTGGTGGTGTTACAACCCAGTTACCTGGAAGTTGTGAACAAAGCCATCAAAGATACGCCCCTGAATACCTGGAAAGTTTATTTTAAATGGCATTTACTGTCTAATTATGCGGAATATTTAAGCACGCCATTTGTTGAAGAGGACTTCAATTTTTTTGGCACTGTGATGTCTGGAAAAACCGCTCAGTCAAACCGTTCGCAAAGAGCGATTGATATGGTGAACCGCAAAGCTGGGGAGTTGGTTGGCAAACTTTATGTACAACATCATTTTCCTGAAGAAGCAAAAGCTCAAGTGCTGCAAATGGTGGAGCAGATTCGAGAGGCTTACGCAAACAGCATCAGAAATCTCGATTGGATGTCAAACGAAACCAAAACCAAAGCCTTGGAAAAGTTGGCCAAGCTCAAGGTGAAAATCGGTTATCCGGATGTTTGGCGTGATTACAGTCAGATGGATATCCATGGCAATGACCTGGTAGCCATGATCATAGAAACCAGACGTTTTTATGTTCACAGAGGACGCAGTAAGTTGGGGCAACCGGTCAATCGCAGCGAATGGTTTATGAACCCGCAGTCAGTGAATGCTTATCTAGATCCTGCCCGCAATGAAATGGTCTTTCTCGCCGGAATTTTGCAACCACCTTACTTTAACTTTGGTGCTGATGTTGCTGTGAATTATGGTGGTATTGGTGCCATCATTGGCCATGAAATGGGTCATGCCTTTGATGATGCAGGTTCTCAATATGACAGTGACGGAAACAGAAGTGTTTGGTGGACAGACGAAGACTTAAAAGCCTATCAAATGCGCATTGAACCAATCATTGCACAATACAATGCTTTTACAGTGGTTGATGGAACGCCTGTGAATGGTGAAATGACTCAGGGAGAAAACCTCAGTGATTTAACCGGATTATCGATTGCCTACCGCGCGTTTAAAGCCAATTACTCTGATGACGCCCTAATTGATGGCTTTACCCCAGAACAACGATTTTTTATCGCCAGGGCGCAAGTCAGAATGCGCAAATACCGCGATGAAGAATTGTTACAACAAATCAAAATCAACTTCCATGCTCCGGCAGAATTCAGGGTCAATGGTGTCATGAGAAACATGCCCGAATTTTACCAGGCCTTTGATGTCCAGCCTGGAGACGGTATGTTTCTACCTGAAGCAGAAAGGATTAAGGTTTGGTGAGTGTTAGCCGCATAATGTTTGCGGACTTAGCTTTAGTCAAAGCCATCTTGGTAAACCGGATCATCAAGATAAATATGTACGATGCCTTTACTGCTATTGGTTCCAGGTGAACCAGCTATTAACCAGCTGTTGGTCAAACCAACGGCAAATCCAAAAACATCATTGACTGCACCAGTATTATCAAACAACCTTAATGCCTGCACCCAATTACCATCATTATAATCAAAGACATAAGCAGAACCTGAGTCTACCATATTGTCATTATCACCTCGAGTTGCACCAATCAAAGCACGATCATGATTCAAACTCACAGAGGTACCGAAATAATCGTCCAATTCAGCATTATTGCTGGTAAGTTTCAACTCTTGTCCCCAGTTATTACCATCATAAGTGTATAAATAGGCTGCACCGGTGTAAAACCCATGGCCATGTGAGCCAATCAAGGCACGATCTCCTGACAAGCTGACAGAAAATCCAAAATAGTCGGTTTCTGCGCCATCACTGGCGAACATTTTGCCTTTCTGTATCCAGTTAATGCCATCAAAGTGGAAAACATAAGCGATACCTGAACGTACATTTGACGGATTTTTACCATTGTAGGCGCCCACCAAAGCCCGGTCTCCATCAAGACTCACCGCAGAGCCAAAAAGTTCTTCAAAAACGGCACCATCAGGCAGTAATTTAGGCTGTTCATTCCAATCCATTCCATCATATTCGAAGATATACACAGCTCCAGAATTATAGGCATTGTCATCATCACGAGGCGCACCTACCAGAAGTCGATTCCCTTTCAAACTGATGGCATTTCCAAACATGTCACCGGAAGCAGCATCACTGGCTGTTAATTTATCTACTTGTACCCAGTCAACGCCATTGTAATTAAACACATAAACGGCTCCTGTCAAACCATCATCACCGCGAGCGCCTACCATGGCCACATCTCCCCACAGAGCAACCGCACCTCCGAAATAATCATAAGAAGCACCGTCATTGGCGATTAATTTATCGACCTGATTCCAACTTACTCCATTGAACTCATAGATATACGCTGCACCAGCAGAATTGGCAACTTCATCCTGACCTTCTGCGCCAACCAGCACACGATGACCCCAAACGCTTATAGCAACAGCAAAACCATCATTAGCAACGCCATCATTGGCCTCTATGGTGTCATTGGGCGTGATGGCATTTAAACTTTTACCTGAGTTTGATGATAATGCTGTTGTACCTTGTTGTTCAGCAAGCGCACCTGAAGTATTCAATGCAATTAATAACAATGAAAATACACAAATCACTGTTAAGCTTGTTTTGGTAAATTGAAAAAATGCTGTTGATTTCATAGTAAACCCTTTTTTAATTTGTTGGTTACTGATAGATTCGTATTGCGAAGACAAAACAGCTCATTGAGAACAAAAAAATTCTGAATTTTCAAAAAAATGTGTCTGGTGTGAGTCAGCCAGCTCAGCTAAAACATCATGGGTGTTGTTTATCTTCAACTCCCATGCCATGATTTCCCTATCTATTTAAAGCCCATCAAGATAAACTGTATACAATAACAGCCGATAATTTGCTGGCTTACGACATCACTTCACTTTAAAAATGGAAGCTAAAATGAAAACCTTATTAATTGTTATCAGCCTGTTGTTACTGGCAGCCTGTTCTGAGCAACCCTATACTGAAAACGAACTTTTGAGCGCTCAAGTCAAGGGGTTGCAAACCTTCTGTGAGAAACGACAGTCTTGTATCGATGAAGTTGAACAGCATGCAGTTCGATGTGAACAACAACATGCCAAAAATTTGGATGTAAATGCCATGTCAGATGAAGAACAAATCATGTCTGTTGGTATGTTTGGTGCTTGTATTATTGGACAGATGGATGAACGCTTTAAGGCCCGCCATAATCAAGCTTTCCCAATAGTGGAAACCGCAGTCAGCTCTTCCTCCTCGGGTTCTGGTCAATATTTTAATGTCTCTTACGGTTTTCAAAACGATCCGGGATATTTACAAATCCATGAGCACAATGGTCTATTTTTAATCGAAGAAGAGCAGCTTGAAGCCGTACAAATTAAAGATTTTATTATCAACAATCAACTGACTGATCGTTACCATTCGGCAGCCCTGATCATCACCGACGATGTGGACATGGGCTTATTTATACAAGCCCAAGATCAAATAAAAGCAGGTGGCTTCAAAGAGACTTCCATTGCACGTAAGGCGCGCTTGGATGAGATGCAGCAATAGAATGAGCCCAGTTAAATCATCATGAAAATATTGTTCAAATGGGCCGGTATCTCTTTTTTACTTTGTTTGGCTCAGGTACAACTGATCTGCGCAAAACCCTCAACTGAAGGCAGCCAGAAAACCTACAAACGCTATACCGGACATATTAAAAGTTGTGAATTTATAGAACTGGGCACCTGGGGCTTTAAGTTTTTTGTGGGCATGGAATTCAAGGAAGCCAAATCACCTTATATTCGATTCAATATTTCACACCTGGAGCAGCCAAAGTACAAAAAATGGTGTGATGATAATGAATATGTTGCTGTTCGCTACCGAATCAAGCAGACTGCAGAAATGGACAACTTAACCTATTGGGGCGAACAGACTCAAGTTAAGAACAAAGATCACTGAAGCACTTTCAGAATAATGTGAGCCAATGCTTGTCTTAGGACGACAAGATTGAGACTATAAAACAAGTTTGCTGATGATTATTTTTTTAAGTATTCTTAGATTCATTAAAATAAAAGATTTTAATTTTATTAATAAACTTCAAATTTAATGTAAAAAAACAACCATATGAATGAGCAAAACATAAAAATTGTATCCGAAAAAAATTTCGGTTTTGCTATTTACTTTGACCCATTTGATTGTTCAATACAAGTTTTTGAAAAGCGAGGACTAAACCCCAGTGGTCAAATATGGGAACAGTTGGTTGAGAAATATTGCTTGGAATATGACATGACCCTCAATGATGTCGAATTTGATTCGGAAAGTGATGAATTTGTAGCTTATTCTAAAAATAAGAAAGAACTTCAAAAGATAACACAGACGCTGTCAGATTTAATCAAAAACGAAATCTTACTCGATAATTTCTTGGATCAATTAAGTTGTGATGATTTCTCCAGTTTCCCAATTCCAGAAGTATTTATCTCGAATTTAGAAATGAATCTTGACGCATTTGCTTATACTAACCATAACTTGACAATAAATGACCCAATAG
>JAGRJR010000092.1 GCA_020442635.1 Lysobacterales bacterium | reverse complement strand
ACCAATCCAACATTTTTCTTTCAGCGGAACCGCGAGAAGGCCTACCACATTGATTACGTTTTCACGTCGTCGGACTTTTCAGAAGAATGTACTTTGCAGGTCGGCCAGCACGATGATTGGATTTCAATTAGTGACCATGTGCCGTTGTCCTTGAGCATCAACAATTAACAATCGGCTGCACAGCGACCGATTTTCCGCCGCTTCGCGGCTCCAAACCGGCGCGTGAGCCGGGCGTTAGAGGAGAAATGAGTTAATGAGTCGACATCCTGTGGAAATCCAAATCGAGATAGCTGATAAAGCCATCATCGCAGAAGATTTTGATTTACTTATGAGTATTTATACTGATGACGCGATTTTGGTTATTGAGCCTGGCCGCAATGCAGTAGGAAAAACTGCAATTCGCAAAGCTGTTGAGGCTATAGCTGTATATTTCAAAAACGGATTGCAAGTTGAGCAAAACGGACTGGAGATTCTATACTCAGGCGATACTGCTTTGGTTTTAGCAAACACCGTGGTTTCGGGGCCAGGTTTTCCAGCTACTGAGCGTAAGGCTACTTATGTGTTTAATAAATCTCCAAGTGGTATCTGGCTTTGTTCTATCGACAACTCATATGGCCATGAGGTTATTGGAAAATATGCATAATAACTGCATTAAACTGTAGTGGTAGAACCAACATTACTACGAACCAATTGCAATTGATACGGGCGGTTACAAGAGACGTTTTCCGGGGAGGTTCATCTTATCGCTTCCAGGCATAACTAAACTTCACAAAGAGACTTTTATCGGTTTTAACGAATGACTCAATGTCGTCAAACTCAGTTCCTGCATCTGAGTAACCCAGGAACATCAGGGTTCTGGGGTTGACCTTGTATGAATAGATTAACTGTGTGGCTATGTGTCTTGAGTTTTTGTTGTGGTCTTCTGGTTCGTTGTACAGACTTAAATTACGGTTAACATCGGTTTGAATGATGGCCAGACGCAGGCGTTGACGTATGTTGAACTGATAGGACAGGCGAAGATCTGTTTGATTGGCGGTAAAAATATTGCCCTCTGAAATCGATAAATTGCGATAACGGTGAGTGGCATTGGCCTGAAAATGTTTCCCAAGGTTGCTGCTAAAGAAAAAGCCACCACTTTTAGCGTCAGCCAGTCGACTGTTGGCAAAATCAATCAAATGTCCAGTGTCAAACCACATCCCCGCACCTAATGCAGCGAATGGTCTGAATTCAAAGTCAATGAAACGATAATTTTCCCTGAAAACCCGTTCGTCCCAGTAGTGGTCTCTGACTCCTACGCCTACTCTGAAATAAGATTGTAATGGGCCATTGATGCCATAGCTGCCTTCGAGTTCCTTTTCCAAAACCGTACCGTCCTGATCATGGGTGATGTCCCAATCGGAATACACATCCATGCGGTTCCACCAGTTATCTTCATCACCAATCCATACATAGCCGCCGCCAATGATGGATTTTTTGGTGCCGACCTGGCTAACAAAACCACTGTCGGCCCTGAAACCATCGTCTTTGTTTTCGTGGTAAACATTGAAGCGCCAATTACGACCATTGTGTTGATATCTGGCTAAGTAAAAATCTCCTGAAAAATTATCAAATGGTTGATTAAATTCTTCACTTAATGCTTCAGGATATTCAGTTTCTGAATGTGCATATTGAAATTTAAAAACATCCGTAGGTGTCAATTGATAATTCATGTCAGCAGAGACCACTGTATTGCTGTAATCACCACCTTCTCGACTGGTAATGGTGCCACCAAAAGTTGAGGCATGTTCGCCAAAATCTCTGCGATAACGACCCACCAGATTATTAGAATCAATGTCTAAAGTTGTGAAATCAGATCCCAAGGTGCCGGGTAACAATAAATTGGTGATGGTGTCATTGGTATAATAAAAGCCGTAAGCATTTTTATCGTATTTACCCACCATGCGCACACCATAGTCAGGATCAGCAATGTTTCTGGTGTAGACCAAATTCATATTTGAATCAAAATAATCTGCATTTTCCAGAAAGAATGATCGGCGTTCTGGGAAGAACAGGGCAAAGTTTTGGTTCACGTTTAATTGTGCAGAGTCGGCTTCAACTTGTGAAAAATCTGGATTAATGGTGGCATTTAAAGTCAGATTGGAATTGATACCCCAATTGACATCCAATCCAGCCTCAAAGTCTGTCTCGGTTGAACCATAAGTCACATCTTCTGGTTCACGACTTTTGGCTGATAATCCTGTCAGGGTAGGGGTGATTTCCAAATCCATGCCACGTTCTGCATTGGCAAATCCTTTGTACTTCGGCATTTGACACAAAAAACAATCATTGTTCCGATCATTGCCCACTGAACGGTATTGGCGTCGATCTTTACGAGGATGAGTTCTTTGAAGGTAAATACCCCAAATTTTTTCACCATTTTGATCAGGCATTTGTAACTCGTTATAGGGTATTTCCATTTCTACTACATAACCGTCATCAGTGATTCTTCCTGCAGAATCCCAAATGGCATTCCATGAGCTGTCTTCGCTGTCATTGGTAAGAATAAGGTCCATTTGCACACCCAAAGGATTGGCAAAGAACTCAAGTGCTCGCCTTTGATCATTGTAGGTATCTAAAATAACACCAACAAAATCATCCTGCCAGGCTGAGTCACGATCTTTTAAGTATGCCCTGATGTTTTCTGGCTGTGGGTCTTTGGCAATAAAACCAATCAATAAAGACTCACCTCGGTCAATTAGGTATGCCTTTGTTTCTACTTGTGCAGGAATGTTTTCTGCTGGGGATGCTTCAATTTGTAGCGGGATAATTAAAGCCTGTTGCCAACCGCTTTCATCCATTGTTCCATCAATTTTGAATTCGGTGGGTATATGAGGAATTTGTTTGGGTTCTATGATTTGGGCGTTTAGCTGAAAGGTAATGATTAACAGGAATAATAATTTTGGCATATTGATCTACGAAGTTTATCCTAAACGAAAATGAATTGTATTTGACAGGCATAAACGTGACCAATCCCCCAAAAGTAACAGTTTGAATTTACTTATTTAAAAAAAATACAGGCAGTCGCTTTGATTATGGAAGTTGAACGTTACGAGAATCTCGTTCAACCGAGTCATTTTCAATCAAGTGATTCCCTGTACACCTCACTCCATACCGTCTTGGAAAATCAGGACGTTGTCCACTTGATAGTTGAGGTCAATATCGGTAATTTCGGATGTGTTTTAAGGTGTCCACTTGTGTTACTTAGTTGACAAGGGAGGATGGAGTTGATGGCTGGCAAGTTGATGAAGAGATTGTAGTTGTCATCTTCATATACTGGGGTCATTGAATTGATACCCGTCATTTTCATCGTCATAACCGCCACTAACATTTTAATCAATGATAAATAATTGTGTTAAACTCATTGGATAGCTGCTTTGGGATTTTTTTAACAGTAGTTGATACTAAATACTCTTGGTTAGAGGAGGGTTTATGAGAATGTTACAAATGCTGACTTTGTCAGTTGTTTATTCGTTTTTGATCGCTTGTGAATATACTCCAAAGCCTCAAAGCACAAAAGCACTTAATGATACCGTTGTTAATGAGTCGCATCGCTTTGATCAGCTATCAGTTGATCCAATTGCGCATGGTGAGCGCCTTGTCGCTGTTCTAGGATGTATTGGCTGCCATAAGCCTGATTTAACGGGTGAAGATTGGAGCGATCCAGAATTAGGTGTGCTGTGGACTGCAAATTTAACTCACAGCGCTGCTGAATTTTCAAATGAAGAATTGGCTGTTATGATTACTGAAGGTAAACGTCCTGATCGTGTGTTGATAGACATGCCATCTTTTCTTTTTACAAAGATTCATCCTCAAGATTTAACTGCTCTTGTAAGCTATTTAAAGTCGTTACCAGTAAAAGGAAATAAACACCCTAATCCCACCATTGGTCCTAAATTAGCAGAAGACATCGCTTCCGGTGAGTTCAAGAATGCCGCGCAACAAGTCGATGAGAAGCTCAGTCAATCACCTGTTGATCTGGGTGAGCAGCATTCTTTTGCCAGATTTATATTAAGAGCCACTTGTGTAGAATGTCATGGCATGGACTTGGATGGTAATGCTGAAGTTTTATCTGATGCACCACCACGTCCAAGTTTAAGAATCATTGCCGCTTATTCCTTGGAAGATTTTAAGAACCTAATGAGGACTGGTAAGGCTTTAGGAAATAGAGATTTGAAAATGATGAGTGGCGTCGCTCGTTGGCGTTATTCACAATTGACTGATAGAGAAATTGAAGCGATATATAATTATTTGATTAAGTTTTCACATCATTAATTCGATGTAGTGATTGAGAAAAATTTAATGGTGGTTACTTAGTGTTGTTAGGCTATGAATCTATACGTCGACAAATAATATAAAAGCATTATATATCAATCAGCTGTTACCCGTTTTTTAAGATATTTTTAATGGTTAAAAAATGTATCTTTTAGCCCATGTTATCTCTTTGCTTAAGTTGTAATATAAAGTTACAACATCTATATAAATCAGATGAAAAGTGATTCGTTTCGGTTGTTTTAAATAACTGTAAACGCCTATTTATACATAATAATTTGAGATACTCTAACCAATGAATATTGCATTCTTTCTATCAATAGTCGCAATCACCTTGCTCATTACTTCACTAATTGTTTTGGGTAATCGCAAAACGGGTTATAGCCATTACTTTCACACCATCAGCGAACTTGGCGAGGTTGGCGCACCTCATCAGTATCGTGTTGCATGGTTCGTGTTTATGCCCGTAGGATTACTTCTGCTCCCAGTAGCGTATTTGTATCAGGAATCTTTCCCAGCGCTAGCGTCATTGGCCGCATGCGTTGCAGTTGGCTACATGGTTGCTGCACTGTTTCCTTGTGATCCAGGTTCTCCCACCTCAGGTTCGCTACGTCAGTCGATTCACAATCTTGGTGGTGCTGTCGAATACATCGGAGGAGGGATCAGCCTCATGTGGATTGCAGAATCGGCTGGTATTGGCTTCAAAGTTCTTGGCAGCATTACGCTGGGTATTGCATTTGCGTTGACATTTATGTCATCTAAATCGGCTCGTGGATTGGTTCAGCGTATAGGAGAAGCTGTACTGTTTGGTAGTATCACATTTTTAGTATGGCTTCACTGAAGTTTTGTCTATTTAATCGCTTAAGTGAAAAAAAACAACCAGCTTACTATTTGTTATAGCTGAGGTGAAGTGAGGGTGTTATGCACAGTCATCCTGACAATAAAGTTCGTGCAGCAAGTTAATGATTTGAATCGCCTTGCTGTCTGTCAGAGAGTAATAGATGGTTTGGGCTTCACGGCGGATTTTGACGAGATTAGCCGCACGTAATTGTGCCAAATGTTGAGATAAGGCTGATTGACTTAACTGAGTTAAGGTATTGTTTAATTCAGTCACAGATAATTCACCATCGTGTAACAAACACAAAATCAACAGTCTTTTTTGGTTTGAGATAAGCTTTAATAGGTCTGAGGCTGACCCTGAGTGTGTCATCATCTGGTCCATTGATTGGCTCATATCATCTCTTCTAGACTTAAATAGCAGCTATTGTGCATCAAATATAACAAATTAACAACAATCACTTTTATCAAATAGGAGATAAATCCACTTGAAATATTAGAAATAACTAATATAATATCATGGTTTATTAAATTTGGCAATTATCATGCAAGATAGCACCATTGAATATGTGATTAAACACCCGAAACTTATTTTTATTTTGGTTTTGTTGTTGACCGTGGTAACGGCCCTTATGATTCCAATGATACAGGTTGATACCGATCCAGAGAATATGTTGCCGGCTGATCAAGTCGAAAGGAAATTTCATAATCAGGTCAAAGATCAATTTAACTTATTTGACATGATTGTCGTGGGAGCGGTTAACCAGTCAGATAAGGGTATATACAATGCAGCAACATTACGCGATTTGGTTGAAATTGTGGAAAAAATATCGAAAATCGATGGTGTAATCGATCATGACCTAATGGCTTTGTCTTCGGTTGATAACATCAAACAAGGTGAACCAGGTAGTATTCGGTTTGAGTGGTTGATGAAACAAGCACCAACAACACAATTAGATATTGCAGCGCTGAGTGAAGCAGTTGAACGATTGCCTTTATTAAAAAACACACTGGTTGCAGAAGATCATAAGGCCACCAGCATCTATGTGCCCATCAAAGACAAAAATGAAAGCCATAGAATTTCTATGGAAATTCAACAAATCATTGATAACACGAATTCCAAGGATGAATATCACATCACTGGGCTGCCTGTGGCAGAAGACACTTTCGGATATCAAATGTTCGTGCAAATGGGTATTTCTGCCCCTATGGCAGGCCTAATGATTTTTTTATTGATGTGGTACTTCTTTAAGAATTTGAAATTCATTGCCGCGCCAATGATAGTGGCTATGGTAACGGTGATTTCGGTGATGGGTACCATGATAGGCATGGGATACACTGTACACATCATGAGCTCGATGATTGCCATATTCTTAATGCCAATTGCGGTGGTGGATTCGATTCACATCATGTCAGAATTTGTTGAAAAATATGACAGCAAGGCTGACAGGCATGAAGTAATCAAGGAAGTGATTGCCAATTTATATAAACCCATGTTGTTTACCAGTATCACTTCTGCGATTGGTTTTTACTCTTTGATGTTAACGCCGATTCCACCGGTACAAGTTTTCGGTGCTTTTGTTGGGTCAGGTATTTTGCTGGCGTTTATTTTGACCATTGTGTTTATTCCTGCATATCTTGTTGTGCTTAAACCATCATCATTAAGTTCATTACGGGAAATACATCATTCAAAATCAAAATTGTCTGGTTTGATGAAATCTATGGGCCAGTCCAGTTTGAAAAACAGCAAGTGGGTGGTGCTTGGGTTCTTGGCGGTCTTTATCATCAGCATCATGGGTATCATGAAAATTCAGATCAATGATAATCCGGTTAGATGGTTCAAAACTGATCACCCCATCAGGGTAGCTGATAAGGTGTTGAACGAACATTTCGCGGGCACTTATGATGCTTACCTGGTTTTAGAAGCAGACGTGGATGCCGTGAAACTGGCGTTTAAGCAAGGGCTTAACATAAAAAATGATGAAGTGGCTACATATGTTGAATCTGTGTTGCAAAAGGAGATCAGCTTCAAAGAACAATTGAATGAGTTACTTTACTGGGCGGAAGACCAACTGTTTGATGCCGATAACGAAAAAGCTGTCGTATTGGATGATTTAATCGCAAAAATAGAGCAAAGCAGCCAGCAATTGGCATTTTTTAAATCGCCGGATAATTTAAGCTATGTTTCAAAATTACAACAAGGACTGCAGTCAAGTGGTTTGGTTGGTAAATCAAATTCACTTGCAGATGTGGTGAAAACAGTCAACCGTGAATTGAGAGGCGGTACTGAGGATATGTTTAAATTGCCCAACAGCCAAGCGGGTGTGGCACAAGCGTTGTTGCAATACCAGTCCTCGCATCGTCCACATGATTTGTGGCATTTTGTGACTCAAGACTATAGCAGTACGGTGATTTGGGTACAGTTGACCAGCGGCGATAATCAGGACATGACAGCTGTGGTTGATTATATGCAGAACTTTATTCAGGAAAACCCACCAACAGCTGGTGTGCAAGTCAATTGGGCCGGTAAAACCTTCCTTAATAAAGTTTGGCAAGAGGAAATGGTGGCTGGTATGGGGATGAGTTTACTCAGTGCCTTTGTGGTGGTGTTCATCATGATGATTGCTTTGTTCCGCTCTTTGATTTTTGGCTTATTGGCTATGTTGCCATTGACCATTACCATTGCCTTCATTTATGGTTTAATCGGTTGGTTTGGTAAAGATTACGACATGCCAATTGCGGTGTTGTCGGCATTAACACTTGGTTTGTCTGTGGATTTCGCGATTCACTTTTTGCAACGGGCTCGTGATATTTATGCAGAAAATAAAGATTTTAAACTGACCATGCAGGAAATGTTTGAAGAGCCAGCTTCGGCTATCAGTAAAAATGCAGTGGTGATTGCGATCGGTTTTACACCATTGTTATTTGCACCCTTGGTGCCTTACATTACAGTGGGCTTCTTCTTAGCAACCATCATGGCAGTTTCAGCGGTGGTGACATTGATGATGTTACCTGCGATGCTTAAATTATTAAAGAATTGGACTTTGAGGTGATCAAATGAAAAAAATATTTGTATTAATGATGTTGGTTGGCTTGTTCAATGTGCAAGCCGAAACCTCAGTAGAGGAAATCATCACTAACGCCAATCTGGCTTCTTTTTATAAAGGTGATGATGGTCGCAGTGATGCCAGAATGATTATAGTGGATGCCAAAGACACCAAACAAATGCGTCAATTCGTTATTTTGCGTAAAGATTTGGAAGATGGCGGTAACCAGAACTTTCTGGTGGTTTTTTCACGACCTTCTGATGTCAAAGACACCGTTTTTCTGGTGCATAAAAAAGTCGATGCCGATGATGATCGTTGGTTGTACTTGCCTGCATTAGACTTGGAAAAACGTATTTCAGCCAGTGATAACCGCACCAGCTTTGTAGGTTCCGACTTTTTTTATGAGGATGTTTCAGGGCGTAATCCAAAATTGGATACACATCAACTCATTAAAGAAGACGACAAGTTGTTTTATTTGAAAAGTGTACCTGTAGATGCTACACAGGTGGAATTTGACCACTACACCATGCAAATTGATAAACAAAACTATTTACCCATGTTGATTGAGTACTATGACCAGTCTGGTGAAGTTTATCGTCGAGTAGAGGTGGTGGAAGTGGCTGAGGTGCAAGGTCATCCCACCGTGATGAAATCAAAAGTATCTAACTTGAAAACGGGTGGTTATACTTTACTGGAATTCAGAAGACCTGCTTATGATTTAGGCATGGAAGAAGATGTTTTTACCGTGCGTTCATTACGTAACCCACCGAAAAACTGGTTGAGTGGTCAATGAAAAAAACATTATTGATTGGTCTGCTGTTATCCTTTCATCTGTTGGCACAAGACACCACTGACGAATGGCCTGAGGACGACGACTGGGGCAACGATTGGGATGCGAAAGAATCACCCTGGTCACAATCTGGTTTTTTGGAAGCTGCCTATGGTTCCAGAATAAATAATGATCAATTGTTTACCAACCAAACCACATTAAGTGAGTTGCGCTGGCATCAGCAATTTCAATATTCAGATGAAAAGGTTGATTTCAACTGGGCTTATGATGTTTGGGTTGATGAACTTGAAGAGGATTTACAGTTTGACTTGCGTGAATTGAACTTCAAGTTTTCACTGTTTGGTCAAACCGATGTGGTTTTGGGCCGTCAGATCAGTACCTGGGGAACCGGAGACTTGCTATTCATCAATGACATGTTCCCCAAGGATTGGCAGTCTTTTTTTAGTGGCCGTGATGACAATTACTTGAAAGCACCCGCTGATGCATTACGATTCACCAGCTATTTTAAACCTCTGAATGTGGATGTGGTGATAACTCCTGCAGCCGAGCCAGATCGGTTTATCAATGGTGAACGTTTTGCCTTGTTTTCACCTTTTACCCAAGGACATATTGGTGGTTTTGAAGCCATCAATCCGCGCAACCCGAATGATCCAGAGTACGCCATTCGTTTGTTTAAAAATTTTAAGGGACATCAAATGGCCTTGTATGGTTATCACGGTATAGACAAATCACCCACGGGTGTGGACTCAACGTTTCAACCCTATTTTCCCAGAAAAAACGTTTTTGGTGCCAGTTTTCAAAGTACCTTAGGGCAGGGTTTGTACAACCTTGAAGTGGGCTATCATCAGGCTTTGGATGATAAAGATGGTGACAATCCTTTGGTGCCAAATTCTCAATGGCGATTTTTGGTTGGTTATGAACGTGAATTAATCAAGAAACTCAATTGGGGAACGCAATACTATGTCGAACACACGGTTGACTATGATGCTTTCTTGGCCAATTCATTTTCACCGAATACAGAGGTGGATAAAAACCGTCAGGTTTGGACCAATCGACTGACTTATCAAGCCATGCAAGATAAATTGACTTGGTCGTTGTTTATGTTTTATTCTCCAACAGATAAAGACAGTTACTGGCGCCCATCAGTCAACTATCGCCATAATGACCAATGGCAATTCACTCTCGGAGGCAATGTTTTTGCTGGCTCTGAAGATCATACTTTTTTTGGGCAGTTTGAAGATGGCAGTAATCTCTACGCTCGCATCAGGTTTCAATATTGATAATACCCAAGGCATTTTTCGGTTTTTAAAACCAAAAATCGTGCTAAGGCCTTAAAAAAATAAATTTCCTCATACTTAGGGTTGTTGATATAATCAAAAGATGGGGAAATTCAATATCAATCGTTGGTGAGCGGTTTTTCTGAAAAGTCTCATCAATATCATATCTGGCCGATAGTTTTGGTTAGCCTGGTTACTTTGCCATTGATAACAACCCATCCTGTTGAACCTTTCGAAAACAATACAATAATTCTGTTTGAAACAGCCATGAACTTTGCTGAGGTAACGGTATGTTACTGAGACGAGTGATTCAACATGTTCGTAACCAAAACTGGTTTGCTATTTTTATTGATTTTTTAATCGTTGTACTTGGTGTTTTCATTGGTATTCAGGTTTCCAACTGGAATGAACACCTGAATGAGAAACAACGAGCGGATAATTATCGCAACCGTCTTTTTCAGGAAATGACAATTAACCAATCTACTCTGACGACTCGACAGGAAAGCTTTGCCAAACAAATTGAATATGGTTTATATGCTTTAGAAAGCTCTGAAGAGCCAATAACGCAGGATATTGCCTGGAAGATTGTTCGCGCCTATTTTCAAGCGAGTCATGTATTTACAATTTCAGTAAAGCGCGGAACATATGATGAAATCATAAATTCCGGCGATCTTGCACTGTTAAATAATCAGGAGTTGGTCAATGCACTGGGTGATTTCTATTCCTTTTCCGGTTTTTCCACGATTGATATTATTCCTGATTACAGAGAAAACATACGCCGAATCATTCCGTATCAATTGCAAAGATATTTTCATCTAAACTGTTATAAAGTTTCCGCGTCAGATACTCATCATCTTTTAGATTGCCCGCCTCCGCATGAAGTTTCTGACCTGACTGAACTCGTAACAAATCTTCAAGCGAACAGTGATATTAAACTAGATCTTCAATATATGTTAAGCAATGCCGGTGTTTCTATAGATATTGCCAAAGTCTTGAACAAAAAGATTGATACTATGTTAATGATGATTTCCAACGACACACCTTCTTACAGGAAAAAAAGATGCTTTTAAGACGAATCACTCAACACGTCAAAAACCAAAATTGGTTTGCTGTGTTTCTTGACTTTGTCATTGTGGTGGCCGGCGTTTTTATCGGTATTCAAGTCGCAAATTGGAATGAAGCTAGAGTAGAAGCCATTCGTGAACAGGAAGTGCTCGTTGCAATTCTGGATGACCTTAAGACTGATTTGGATGTATTAGATGCAAGTTTAGCGATGGCGGCAATCAGTACAAATGCCTCCAATTACATCCTTGAAAAGGCTGGATTTGAGAAACTTGATAAAATTTCACTACCCGTTGTCAATTTTCAAATAGAAGGCGCTGAACTGATCATAAATTCAGGAATTGATATTCCTGAAGATCGAAAGGATCAACTCTGGAAGATGGTGACAGTGCGTTATTATCCTGATCAATCCAATACTGCTTTCAGTTCATTAATCGCAGCTGGAGATTTGAAAATTATATCGGATCAATCCCTCATCAGTGACCTACAAAGTTATTCACACCTTTGGAATTCAATAGAAAAATCGAACCAAACCACCCACAGATCATTTCGTGACCAGACAGTCTTTGTTGGCCAA
>JAGRJR010000091.1 GCA_020442635.1 Lysobacterales bacterium | reverse complement strand
GAACCTTGAAAGCAATCCAATTAAATAAACAAAAAGCCTCATTATATTGAGGCTTTTTTGTTATAAAGTTATGAAATATTTTCAGCAAACATTGGCAGCCAGTTTATTTTGTGGTGCAATAGTCATATAAATCCCACAAAATAAACGACATGAAAAACCACCAAAAAATACAATTTGCCAAAGCACATGATGGTACCCACATAGCGTATGCGACCACCGGTAATGGGCCAGTATTGGTTAAAGCTGCTAATTGGCTGAGTCATATCGAGCATGATTGGGTTTGTCCTGTTTGGCAACATTGGATGGCTGACTTGTCAAAGCAACATACCCTGATTCGCTATGATGAGCGTGGTTGTGGATTGTCTGATCAAAACGTGGACGACTTGTCATTTGATTCCTGGGTTTCAGATTTGGAAACTGTTGTAGATGCTATAGGATTAAAGCGATTTCCTTTATTGGGTATCTCTCAAGGTGGTGCAGTGGCTATCGCTTATGCGGTAAAACATCCTGAACGAGTGAGCCATTTAATTCTATATGGAGCTTATGCGCGAGGTCGTTTGGTGCGTGATCAATCATCAGAAGCCATTGATGAAGCGGCAACCATGCGAAAACTGATTCAATTGGGTTGGGGCAGGGAGCATGATGCTTTCAGACAGGTGTTTGCCTGTCAATTCATGCCAGGGGGCAGTTTAACTGACCTACAGGCGTTCAATGAATTACAACGCATTTCCTGTTCTGCTGATAACGCTGCCAAATTTCTGGACGAGTTCAATCGTATCAATGTGTTGCACATGGCTTCAAAAATAAAATGCCCTACGTTAGTGTTACATGCCAAAGGCGATCTGCGTGTGGCATATGATGAAGGGCGTTTGATTGCTTCACAGATACCAGGTGCACAATTTGTTCCTTTGGACTCAGATAATCATATTTTACTCAATGAACCAGCTTGGGATGTATTTATGCAAGAAGTGAATGATTTTCTTGCAGAAAACAAAGTAAAGAAATCAGTGTACACATTGTCTGATCTTACACCCAGAGAGACTCAAGTCTTGAATCAAATGGCTGCAGGATTGGATAACCAGTCTATAGCAACTGTACTGGGAATGAAAGAAAAAACGGTCAGAAATCACATCACCCATATTTTCGATAAATTAGTAGTAGAAAACCGTTCGCAGGCCATTATCATGGCCCGTGAAGCAGGACTCGGTAAAACCAATTAGCTTTTCTTTTTACCTTGTTCATTTTTTCCTTACGTAAAATCGTTTAAAAAAATAGTGTGAGTATATAAGAATTGGTAAAAGAGGTGTCTTGAGGCGGGATCCCAGAAAAAATTAATGATGAATTGCTATTGTGTTGTGATAGAAGTGGGTTTAGGACCTATGTCCTCGATTGGCTTTATCGGGACTTTAATGTCTTCGGGTGATTTTTTTAAATTTTCTGATGGTGGCACGCAAGGGGGTTCTTGGTATCTTCGGAGAAATTTGAATTAAATGATTGAAATCATCGTTTTTCATCTTTAATTGACCACCATGAGCCAGTAATACCTTGTTTGGCTTTGCTTGTTTGACCTTGTATAAAGATGCACGGTATTTATTGGGATGAAAAATTGGGAAAGGGCAAATAAATCGAGATCTCAGTTTGATAAATAAGTCAGCTACATATATTTGATTGCTTTGTTGATGCCAAACACTCAAATCCCGATCAGTATGCCCAGGTGTTTCCATTATTTGCCATTCAGGGAATTGTGGAACCTGATCTCCATCTTTGACTTGAACATCAGCTTTGAGCCTTCTAGAGTAGATTACATTTTTGATGCCTTTTTTTATTTTACGACCCACATATACGGATAAGAGCATATCAATCCAATGCATCAAAATACCATTAAATCCTTTGTACCAATGATGTTCCTTGTTGGCAGTAATGATCTGACAACCCAATATTTTTCTTAATTTATGCGCGCCACCGGCATGATCTGGGTGCATGTGTGTGACCACAACGGTTTTTAAATCAGTAACCGGCCTTTTTAGCGTATCAAGGATGAAATTCAGCACGATTTTAACGTCGCAGCGACAGCAGCCATCCAATAGTAACAAACCATGATCATACTCAACCAAGTAAATGGTTTGAATATAGCCTGATAATTGGTGAATTTTCATGACATTCTGTGCTTAATATATGATCCAGCTTGCTTGAGAGCTTCTCTTGCTTGTTTAAAGAGACTGGCAGAAAAGTGAAATACATGCCATAGTTCAGGATAGGTTATTAATGTGACATGAACACCAGTTTTAATGGCTTTTTGTTTCAGCAATAAACTGTCATCCAATAACACTTCATCAGTTCCAACATGAATTAACATGGGAGATAACCCCGTAAAATCCTTATCTGCCAAACATGCTTCAGCCTGTGTGGCGGTTGAATCTGTAAGATAGTTACTGGCCATTTGTCGGCTCCAGCCCTCATTAATAACTGGATCTACTGCAAATTGTGTTAAGTGACTGGCAGTTTCCTTAGATTTATTAACCCAGGGCGAAATTAAGAACAGACAAACTGGTTGAGAAATTTGTTCAGTTTTTAACTTTAAAGCCAATGTTAAAGCAAGACTACCACCAGCAGAATCACCTGCCAAAGCAATTTGATCACCAGAATAACCTTGTTTAAGCAAGGTTTGATAGGCAAGCATAGCATCTTCAATTGCTGCAGGGTAGGGATGTTCTGGTGCCAATCGATATTTCAATGAAACCACAGGTGTTTCTGAATATTTTGCTAAATGGGCGCACAAGTCACGATGAGAACGTGGTGAGCCAATGCCAAAACCGCCGCCGTGAAAATATAAGATAACACGATTGGTTTCTGTGTTTTTATGGTTGAACCACCACGCCTGACATCTGTCCAGGTTATTTTTGTTGATAGTTATCCCTTTGGGCAAGGGGTTAAAGCCTCCCAACAAGTCCAATCCTTTTCGTTGTAACCACAAAGGACATTTTTTATTCAAAAACAAGCCAGAAGTGAATCTGACCAATTTTCTCATGGTTAGGGTGGATAAGTTCATGTCAGTTAAAACGGACGTTTGTTTTTATTCAGTGATATTTTCGCGCTTTTGCCACAAATAGTAAATCACCGGAATCAAAAACAAGGTCAAAAGTAACGCACTGATCATACCACCGACCATTGGAGCGGCCAAACGGCTCATCACTTCAGAGCCATCACCTTTACCTAGTAAGACAGGCAATAAGCCAGATATGGTTGCCACAGCAGTCATCAAAACCGGGCGAATCCGCATGCTGGCGCCCTCAAGTATGGCTTGTTTTAAAGCAATCTCTCGATGGCCAGACTGGAATTTATCAATGGCATGACGCAAATATAGCAACATGATTACACTGGTTTCAACGGCGACTCCTGCTAAGGCTATCATTCCTACACCAACCGCTACTGACCAGTTATATCCTTGCCAATAAAGTAACCAGAAACCACCTGCCAATGCCAAAGGAAAAGTACCTATCACAATAGCGACTTCCGACCATTTTTTGGAACTCATAAACAATAAGATAATGATGATGACCAAAGTCATAGGCACCACTAGTCCAAGTTTTTCTTTGGCGCGCAGCATGTATTCATACTGGCCAGCCCACTTAATGGCATATCCTGGCTCCAGTATCAGTTCCTTATCGACTGCCTGCTGAGCAGCTTGTACATAGCTACCAACATCAACATTTTTTATATCTATCAATGTCCAGGCATTGATGCGACTGTTTTCACTTTTAATGATCGGAGGGCCGAGTTCTACACCAATATCAGCGATCTGACCCAAAGTCAAATGCAACCCTTTGTCGGTGACAATGGGTAATTGCTGTAATTGTTCAGGTGAGTCACGATAATGCTGTGGGAAGCGTAAATTGACAGGATATCGTTCATTGTCTTCGATGGTTTCGGTGATATTGCGACCGCCAACAGCATGAGCAATGATTTGCTGCACAGTTTGTATGTTTAATCCATAACTGGCTGCTTTGAAGCGATCGATATTGATTTTAATGTAGCGCCCGCCAGCGACTTTTTCAGAATAAACTGATGCGGTGCCTGGAACCTGTTGCAAAATATTTTCTAACTGTTGTCCTACTTTTTGTAGCTTTTGCAAGTCAGGACCTGATACTTTGATACCAACCGGAGTTTTGATGCCGGTAGCAAGCATATCAATACGGGTTTTGATGGGCATCACCCAAGCATTCGTTAAACCGGGAATTTTAATTTTTCCATTCAGTTCATCAATTAAATCAGCAGTAGTTAAACCTGCGCGCCATTGCTCCTTGGGTTTGAGTTTGATGTATGATTCAATCATAGTTAGCGGGGCAGGGTCAGTTGCCGTTTCAGCACGTCCCATTTTTCCCAGAACCAACTGAACTTCTGGAATCGTGGCAATTAAACGGTCAGTTTGTTGCAACAATTCACGGGCTTTGCCAATTGAAATGCCGGGGTCGGTGGTGGGCATATACATCAAATCCCCTTCATCCAAATCCGGCATAAACTCGCTGCCCAGTTTTGACAATGGCCAAAGGCCACTGAGTAATAACAACACAAAGATCAACAGGGTCAGCTTGGGAAATTTAAGCAAGGTCGATAGCAGAGGCCGGTATACCGCAATCAAGCCACGATTCAAAGGATTTTCCTGTTCTTTCCGAACGCGTCCACGAATAAAGTAGCCCATTAATACAGGCACCAAAGTAATGGCGAGCAAGGCAGCTGCAGCCATGGCATAGGTTTTGGTGTATGCCAAGGGGGAAAACAACTTACCTTCCTGTGCTTCTAAAGCAAAGATGGGAATAAAACTGACAGTAATGATTAGTAAGCTGAAAAACAGAGCAGGGCCCACTTCCGTAGCGGATTTGGCTACAATTTGCCAACGATTGAGTCCTTGATTTTCAGGTTTTTCCAGGTTTTTGTGCATGTTCTCAACCATTACTATGGCGCCATCAATCATCGCACCAATAGCAATGGCAATACCACCTAGTGACATGATGTTGGCATTCAAGCCTTGCCAGTACATGACCACAAAAGCCAAAATAATAGCGATGGGTAAACTGACAATAGCGACCAACGAAGAACGCAAATGAAACAGGAACGCCACACAGACCAAAGCCACAATCAAAAACTCTTCCAGTAATTTATTCCATAAGTTGTCAACGGAGCGATCTATCAAGCCTGAACGGTCATAAACTGTAATAACCTCAACCCCATCAGGCAATCCTTTCTTAAGAGTATCCAACTTGCTCCTGACCGCTTCAATGGTGCTGCGGGCATTCTCGCCATAGCGCATCACCACAATACCTGTTGCCACTTCTCCTTTACCATCTAAATCAGCTAAGCCGCGACGTGGTAAAGGGCCTAAATTGACCGTTGCCACATCACTCAACAGCAGTGGGGTTTGGTTTTCAGTCAAACCCAATGGAATATTTTCTAAATCAGTGATACTTTTGATGTAGCCATCGGTGCGAACCATATATTCAGCTTCAGCCATTTCGATCACCGAGGCACCGACTTCTTGGTTGCCTTGTTCTATTGCTGTTCTGACATGTGATAAAGGTATGTCATATGCCTTGAGTTTTTCCGGGTTGACTTCAACTTGATATTGTTTCACCATGCTGCCCAAGGAAGCCACCTCAGAAACGCCTGGTACAGCTTGTAGTTCCTGCTTTAAAAACCAGTCCTGTAAGCTTCTGAGCTCATGTAAATCATGCTGACCACTGCGATCAACCAATGCATACAAATACACCCAGCCAACACCCGTGGCATCCGGGCCTAATTGTGCTTTGGCGGTATCAGGTAATTTAACCTGGTTCAAATACTCTAAAACCCGACTTCGTGCCCAGTAAATATCAGTGCTATCCTTAAATAAAACATACACATAAGAGTCACCAAAGAACGAATAACCACGCACAGTATTGGCCCCAGGCACCGCAAGCATGGCGGTGGTTAACGGGTAGGTGACCTGATCCTGTACCACTTGTGGCGCTTGCCCTGGATAACTGGTTTTTACAATGACTTGAACATCGGATAAATCAGGAATGGCATCCACAGGTGTATTTTTAACTGCATAAATGCCACTGAATACTATCACTGTAGTCAGGATTAAGACCAACACCCGATTGTGAATAGACCATTGGATGACAGCATTAATCATGATGTGCTCCATTAAGAACCTGGTGGATTGCTGTGATTACAAACTCACCGGCTTGTATTTCAAAGGTGAAATCAATTTTATCTCCTATATTCATCCGCTTAGAAAAATTATCTAATTTAAATTCTACAATTGCAGCTGGGCGCTTCCACTTGTCAATGGCTTCTCGGTGAATGGTTATTACATCTCCCTCAATAGCTTTAATTACACCCAATGTTCTTGCACTTGGTGTCGGAGCTTCTGGTTTTACTTCATAACGGCTCAAGTCTGATGTTCTACTGGATTCCGAATCCAATAAGAACTGTGCCGAAGTGACAATCTGATCACCTGCTTTTAGCCCTGAAATGATTTCAATGTATTGCTCATTGGCTTGACCAAGCTCTACATTGACCGATTTATACTCGCCCGGATTCATTGCCCAAACCACACGATTACTGTCTCCTAACCTGATAACCGCTGATTTGGGAACTACCAGCACCGAATTAAGCTGGTTTGGTATGACTTGGATGTCAGCTATCATGTTAGGTTTTAACTGATGATTGGTATTGGCCAATGTGAGACGCGCTATAGCGGTATTGCTTTTAGCATTCACGTATGGATATATGTAATCGACCTCACCAAAAAAACTCATTCTAGGTAGGGCTGACGTGGTCATCTCGACATTATCACCAATTACAATCCAGGCCATTTGTTGTTCTGTTAGTTCAATTTCCAACCAAACCGATGAAAGATTAGCCAAAGACATGATTTCATTTTGTGGTGAAACAAACTCACCTTCATTGGTATTCAGGTGACTGATGATACCGTTTTGTGGTGCATAAAAAGTAATGTGTTGCTCCGACTTCTTGTTACTGGCAATACGCTGAATGGTGTTTAAATCAATTTCCAACGCCAATAATTTGTTCTTTGCGGCATTGATTAATTGGCTGCGGTTGCTGGCTAAAGCCAATAAATATTCCTCTTGAGCATTGATTAGTTCTAATGAGTACAGGGTAAACAAAGGCTCACCTTTTTTAACCTCGATACCTGGAGATTTGTGATACAGTTTTTTAATCCAACCTGACACCCTGGGATGAACATGAGACATTAAACTCTGGTTGTACTGAATTTTACCCACAGTTCTGATATTTTGCAGCAGTGGTTGTTTGAATACTTCGGATGTTTTGATACCTAGGTTTTGTATCACATTGGGCGCAATTCTTATGACCCCTGGCTCACCGCCCACATCTTCATAAACAGGCACCAAAGCCATGCCCATTGGCGACAAACCAGGTTCATTGCGGCGATAGTTAGGATCCATGGGTGCTACCCAGTACAAGGGTTTTCTTTCTTGTGTAGTATTAGCTGCTGTTACGGTATTTTGTTGGTGTAGAAAAAAATAAGCTGTGCTTGCACCCAGCAGGATGCCAATTGTTAAAATTAAGGTTTTATTCATCACAAAACTCCCAAAGGGAAAACATTTAAATACATGCCATGGGCACTTATTGCCTGAAAAAAATCAACAGGTCGTGTAATACCTGACAAATTTCAGACGGATTTATCCTGAGGGCTTAAATAATCGGAGGGCGATATGGGTGTGATGGTAGGTTTTTATCGTTGATTATGTGAGTGATAAAGTTCAAATGGTTGGTGACGTTGAAATCAAAAGCTGAAACAGTGAAAAACATTAACATGGGGTTATGACAATGGGCGTAATCACATGCACAATCATCACAACAGGCCATGGTGTTGGACATTTCTTGTCCACTGACTTCGGCGGCAGTTTGCTGATTGGGCCGGTCATTATTCATGTTGTGATGCTCATGACTGGTCGATAAGTTTATCGAAGATTCACTGTTTACAGACATATCCATTGCATGCAAATCGCAGGCATAGGCGTCTAAGTCACCAAATTGTGCAACAATCAGCGATATAAGACAAAAAATGTGTGAAAAAGTCAGTTTCAAAACAAACAAATAAAATCAGTTCATCAGAATAGTACAAAATAATCCACGAAAGTTCAATTTAATGTAAAGCTAACTTGAAATTTAACTGCTGTTTCCCCACAAGGGCGATATAATCAACAAAAAAAGACAGGTGGTATGAATCGAAAGAATACAAATAATGACCTATTAACCATTGGTAACCAAACTATTGCTCGTGGTGAAAGTAAAAAAATCAAACTTCCCACCGTACGCCTATATACCGACACTGATATGGCGATTCCAGTGTTTATCAAACGTGGTAAAAGACTTGGCCCTACCGTTTTTATCAGTTCAGCCATTCATGGTGATGAACTCAATGGTGTTGAAATCATCAGCCGTTTGATTAACAGTAAAACCATCAATTCAATAAAAGGAACGATAATAGCAGTTCCTGTGGTGAATGGTTTTGGAGTATTGAATCAAAGTCGTTACTTACCTGATCGTCGTGATTTAAATCGTAGTTTTCCTGGTTCAGCCAAAGGCTCTCTTGCTGCACGCATAGCACATTTGTTTATGCAGGAAATTGTGGTGAAGTGTGATTATGGCATTGATTTACACACGGGTGCTATGCATCGCAGCAATTTACCACAAATTCGTGCCAATCTTGACAATCAAGAAACCCTCGAAATGGCGCAAGCCTTTGGCACTCCGGTAATTATTAATTCAAATTTACGTGATGGCTCGCTGCGCCAATGTGCAGATGAACATGGTATCCCCGTCTTGCTATATGAAGCAGGGCAAGCGTTGCGTTTTGATGAATTATCCATCAAAGTAGGTTTGAAAGGTATTACCAACGTTTTAAGACATTTAGGTATGCTACCTCAATTACGAAGTAAGAAAAAACCAATTAAACCATTTGTGGCCAATAGCAGTGGTTGGGTGAGGGCATCTGACAGTGGCTTTGTGATCCACAAAAAAGAACTGGGGGATCGGGTTGATGATAATGAAATTCTGGCAGACATTAAAAAACCACTTGGTGATGTAACCGGTCATGTATTGAGCAACGCCAATGGCATCATCATTGGCAAGCAAAACATACCGTTGGTGCAAGAAGGTGAAGCGGTTTATCACATCGCCTATTTCAACAAGCCTAAAAAAGTTGAAGCCAGTATCGAAAAAATGCAAGATACTTATGAGTAGATATCAAGTTCATTTATTGTATTAACAAACAATGCCTTCGTGTTGTAACAACCATTTTTTTCGCTTTAAACCACCTGCATATCCAGTAAGTGTACCATTTGCGCCAATCACACGGTGACATGGTACGATGATAGAAATTGGGTTTTTACCATTTGCAGCGCCTACAGCACGCACAGCTTTGGGGTTACCTATTTTTTGAGAAATGTCACCATATGTAGCAGTTTTACCATAATTAATGGTTAGCAATTGATGCCATACATCTTTTTGAAATTGAGTTCCTTTTTGATCAAGTGGTAGATCAAAAGTTTTACGGTTACCTGAAAAATACTCTTGCAACTGATTTCTGCATAAAGCAGTTATATGATTGGGTCTATAATCATGTTGACTGTTTTCAATAAAATACACACCACAAATCCCCATATCTGTTGCGGTTATTTCAATAAGTCCAATAGGTGATTCCAGATATTCAATAAACATATATGTCTAGCTGATTTAACACAGGAAATTTTAGCATACATTGGACAATCAACGAACATGGTGAATTTTTCATCTGTATGTCATTGATTGTCACTGCTATCGCTTTGTTATAAGAATAAATTAACTGCTTTTCTTGTGTTTACACATTATCGCCAGTAGAAATACAAAAATAGCAGTTAACATTGAAATTTATTAACTATTATTTTCTTAAGCTAATCCAACTTTTTTAAATGATTGCAAAAAAAATTCATTTCTTTAAATTTATAGAAAATTAAACATCCCGAGGTTTGGTTTGAGGAATAAATTGGCGTTCATCAGATTTTAAGAAGGCCATTTAAAAATGGTTTTGAATAATTTGAAAATCATGAAAACCAAATTATCTCAATTTGCTACTTTTTGTTATTTGTCGTTGAAACAAAGGAGATTTTATCGTCAGCAAAGTATAATTGCTGGCAATGAATCAAAATGCCAAAAACGAAGTCACTTTATTGCTCAAACAGTTCAAGGAGGGTGATTCACACACGCAATCTGAATTGATGAACCTGATTTATCAGGAACTCCGAAGATATGCCGGTGGTGTTTTGAACAATGAAAATCAGACCATAACCTTTCAGGCCACGGAGCTGGTCAATGAAGCTTATATAAGACTGTTTGATACTGAAACAATGGACTTCAATGATCGCAGGCATTTTATGTCTACGGCGCTGTTAGTGATGCGACGGTTTATGGTTGATCATGCGCGAAAAAAAAATCGCCAAAAGCGCATTCCCAAGAACCAGCAATCGTCATACGAGGAAATGTCATCGGTTTCTGAAAAGCTGGATTTGGATGTGGTGGCGCTGAATGATGCTTTGAATGATCTGGAAAAATTAGATGCCAGGGCTGCGAAAATTGTTGAATTGCGCTTTTTCGGCGGTTTGTCAGAATCCGAAATTGCAGTGTTTATGAATCTTTCACGCAGCACTGTAAACAGAGAGTGGCAAAGCAGTAAATTGTGGTTGTTACATCAAATTAAAAAGCAATGACGCCAGAATCATACCAAAAAATCAAATCAATTCTTCAACAGGCTCAAAATTTACCAATAATGAAACAAACTGATTTCATTACAAAAGCTTGTCAAGATGATTTAGAACTGATTCCAATTATTTTGAATATATTGGCAGAACAGGATTCGACTTTGGCCAATGCCATAGAAAAACCTCTCATTCATCAACATTTGGACAGAGAAAATAGGGGAGAATCAAAAGAGCTAGCAGTTGGAGATACAATTAAATCATACACCATAATCCAAACCATTGGTATGGGTGGGATGGGGTATGTTTATTCGGCTCAACAAAACTACCCTGCCGAGCGTAAGGTCGCACTTAAACTCATTAAAGAATCCTTGAATCAAGATTTATTATTGCGAGAAATACAAATTCTGGCTGGTTTAAATCATCCGAATATCGCCACTTTATTTGAAATTGGCAGTACCGATCACGACCAAACCTTTGTTGCCATGGAACTGGTTGATGGCTGTGATCTACTTAGCTGGAGCGATGAAAATGGATTGGATAAACAAAAGAGGCTGGATTTATTTTTACAGTTGTGTGAAGGCATAAGTTACGCTCATGAAAGGGGGGTCATACATTGTGATATCAAGCCAAGTAATGTCCTGGTTACAGAAATAAACGGTACCCATGTGGTTAAGATCATAGACTTTGGTATCTCTCAATATCAAAACTATAAATCCGAACACAATACCATTTCGGGAACGCCAAGTTATATGGCGCCTGAAGTGCTGCATACCACGGAAAAAATTATGGCGGATACGCGTAGGGATATCTATTCATTGGGTGTTCTGTTTAAGAAGTTGCTGGTAAATTATTTAATGACTAAAGATTTGCAAGCTATAGCAGAAAAAGCCACCGCCATTGAAGCAAGTAATCGATATGCTGCTGTGGCTTTATTCGCAGCTGATATTGAATCCTACAAACAGCAAATTCCAATTTCAGCAAGAACACATTCATTATTATATACCACTCCCTTGTTTATCAAACGAAGATTGGGAGTGGTTTTGTTCTCAGTAGCCTTGCTCATTGCAATTATTGCTGGATATGTTGCACAGGCTCAACAAGCCAGTATAGCTACAGAACAGGCGAGGATGGCCAAATCTGCACAGCTTGAAGCTGAAGAGTTAGCCACTTTTTTGACTGAGTTGTTTAATGTTGCTAATCCGGAGAAGGGCAAGGATACGTCAGTCACTGCTCAAGAATTACTGAATAACGCCAAAGAGCAGTTGCTTAGCATTGAAACCCCATCACTTTTAGATGCCAGATTTATGCACACCATTGGTTCAATATTTACACGAATGGGGCGTTATGATGATGCTGAAGTAATGATTGATATGTCACTACAGATCAAGCGTAGGCAACTAGCAGAAAATAATGATGAGGTTATCAGTGGTATCAATC
>JAGRJR010000090.1 GCA_020442635.1 Lysobacterales bacterium | reverse complement strand
AATTAAAAAAGTTCAAATGACCAAATCATGGTTCTTTGCACAACAAAATTCATTTAAAAAAACTTAATACATCAAAGCCGTACACTTAAATTTATTGATAAAAATGGGTTAATGGTTTGTTAAAGTTTCTAAATTCTTTGGAACATTTCATTCGTTCCAGTTTATTCCTGCTATTCCAGTGAGTTTTTTTTTGTTTCAACCGAAAATTAAAATCGATCATCAGATCATATTTATTAACGAACGAAGGAAAACCCATGAAAAATAAAATGAAAATAATCGCACTGGCTTCACTGTTTAATTTCAGTGGAGCATCAGATGCCGTTTCCATCAGTACAACAAATCAAGGCCAAGCCCTTATTTTGCCCTATTACACCACAGAGAACGACAACGAAAGCAACATCAAAGTCATCAATCACTCTGATTCAGTCAAAGCCGTAAGAATTGAATTCCGTGAAGGTTTTAATGGTCAAAATGTGTTGTCATTCAACACTTATTTAGCACCACATGATCAGTTTTCGACAACACTCAAACCTGTGATATCCACCATGCCTGGTTATACCGGTCAGGATTCTGCTGCAGCCTTTACGACTGATGATTCCTGTACTCCTTTTTTATCACCGCAAGTTGAGTTTGCACCTTGGGCATTTACCAATGATGTAGGTCCAGAGAATATGGCCAGAGCACGTCAGGGTTTTGTACAAATTGTGGAGTTAGGTACAGTAGAAGGATCTTTGGCCAATGCAGCCAATCCAAATGATGGAACTCCTACAGATTGTTCACAATTAGAAAATGCATTTATCAATGGTGGAGTTTGGGAAAATGATCCAAATGATTTTATAGGACCGGCAGTTGGCGGCTTGTCTGCGGAAATGTCAATCACTAATCCATTTGAAGATACAGTGTCAAAATATGCTGCCATAGCCCTCGATGGTTTTTATGAGCCCGGTGGATTTAATCACATTAATCCAGGCATTACCGCTGATTTGTTGGCCAACACGGACACCAACAAATTGATACTGAATTCAGCGTTTTTAGAAAACCAGTGGAATCAAGCTTTTCAAGTCGTCAGTGCAGCTTTCACTCAAAGCATGTTAAGTGCAACCCTAGGAGCTGCCAATGAAACAACGGAATACGTGTTTACATATCCAACCAAATACAACCACGTCAACGTTGCATCGATGGAAGAGCCTTTCACCCAGTCATTCGGAGCCAATGGCGCTTGTGAGTCAATAGAAAAATACAGTGTTGATGGTACAGGAAATCACATAGGCAGTAGTATTGAACAGATTCAAATGTGCCAAAGTGTCAATGTCATAGGCGTGAATACCGCGATTCCCAATGCACCTGTGCTGGTTGATAATTATGATTCAGTGGTCTCTGATGATGGTACTTCAGGGGTCATTAATTTTGATTTTTCCGACTTTAATAGCAATGAAGGCGTTCTGGCATCAGACCCGAACATACTCTATTTGTATACCGGTTTACCGGTTATTGGTATCAAGATGACGCAAACTGAACTGAATTCAAATGTGTCTCAATCAATGATTCCAATGGTTGGACAACAAGACATTATGCAAGAAACCATCAGCGCATCCTCGTTTGAGTAACTGATTTAGAATCATAAAATCTTATTGACACAGGATGATTGTAAATAAAACAATCCAATAATCATCCTGTGTCATAACAGAAGAAAAACTAGCCATAAAAACTCTCTAGTTTTGCGGACAATTCATGAAACATTTCATTGAGTTTTAAATACCGGTGATCGTCTTTGTCTAAAGTTGAAAGTACAAAGCCAATTGATTTGATGACATTTTTCCATCGCGGATTTTTGGGTATTTTATCAATGGATAAATACCTTTCTAAGGACCTCACTCGCAGTGACCCATTGTCATTGGTAATGGTCCAAATTTGACTTTGATACGCAAACTCGACCAGGGATTGGTCATTTATTTTTAACCAAATATTAACCGCTTCTTTCAATGATGATACCAGCATTGTATTGATGTCATTTTGAGACAGATTGATGCCTGTTTCAACTGTTGGGACGTGATTTATCAACAATTCGGCAGCCATATCAGGAGATTCTTTCATTACAGGCAGCCCATGTTTTTGTAAGCCGCTGATTAACCTGTGATGTTTGCGATACATCCTAGCAGCGGTAAAAAGACTAATGATGGTGAGCCCAAATAGAATCAATGAAATGCTTTCCAGCTTCACAATTTTATTTTTTTGATGTGAAATTCTTAAGTTTTTCTTGCTTAAACTGTGGTTAAAGCGCTCAATGTCTAAATCTGTAAAGGTTGGCATGACGTTTTGCAATGACAGTTGATTCATTGGCTGGCGATTTTCTATCAATGAAGCTTGGATAAAATCAAAAGATTCCGTTGTTGAATTGAAGTTTGATTGTACTTTTCTTGAGTTAAACTTTGACTCTTGAACCGCTACAATTAACAAAGAACAAAGAGAAGTGCTCATTAACAACATCACATTGAGAACAAATGACGATGTGAACTTTCGTGTTGTAAAATAATGGTTGAGTTTCGAATACATAATATCCCCTTTGGAAAAACAACTCTCATGCTAGACTCTAAATTTGCGATTAACTAAAACTTTACAGGTAAAAAAAGGGTAAAAAAAAGCTCGAAATAGCGCTCTAACACGAATCTACCACTCTTTTACCCGTCATATTTAGCCTATCAACGCTCTATAGTAGTATGGTGAACCAACAGTTATCTGACTGCTAAAAAAATGTTAAAAAATCAACATAATGACAATTTTGACCTATAAAAAAAATTTACGCTCGATTTTGACATGTATGCTATTGAGCATAGTGACATGGGCCAATGCCAATGAATGCAAAGAACTGTATCTGCAAGGCAAAATTGATGAAGCTTTTGAATTATGCACAAGCATGGCGCAAACATCCGATGAAGGCTCAGATGATTATTTGTGGACACAACTGATTCTATTTGACATCGAGTTTCACAAAGGTGATCATGAGGTCGCTTTACAAATGCTATTGAATCTTTCCAAAGTGGACATGAGCTCCGGTTTTAGGTATGAACTTTTAAGAAGACAAGGACATTACTTCAGGGTAAAAAAAAGGTTCTTACAAGCCAAAGACTATTATCAAGACGCTTTAAATATTGCTGAAGAGTTAAACTCTGATGTGAAATTAGCTAAATCCTATAATGATCTTGGGCTCCTCTACCTCAAAGAAAAAAATTACGATGAATCAATCAACTTTCTGATTCAGAGCTTAAAAATTAAACGACAGTTGAATGACCCGGAATACATCCGCACCACAATCACCAACTTAGGACTGCTGTACTTCAAGACGGATGAATATGACAGTGCCATAGAGCATTACCAAGAAGCTGAGAAAATTTTACTTGATAGAAACATTGAAGAAGACATCATCAGTCGGTTGAACTTAATTCATCTGTACTCTTATATTTCATCAGCTTACAACAAATGGGGTAAAAATGAGTCAGCGGAAAAGTATTTGAACCTGTTTTTACAGCACATCTCAGAATTTAAAAGTGATCAGGAAAGTTATAATCGTTTGATTATCCTGGTTGAACTGCTGATTGATAATGGTAATTTTGGAACAGCCCGAACAGTGTTACAAAAATTGAGCAATGATTTTGATTTAAGCCAAAATAACCAAGCTGACTACTATTACCTTCATGCTGTGGTTGCCTATGAATTTGATGAAATACAATCGGCCAAACAATATGCGACACAAGCTTGGGCCGAACTTGAGTTGCATCAAACATCCAATTTTAAACAAGAGCTTATTCTGTTGTTATCAAAAATTGAAAATAAATCAGGAAATTACCAACAAGCATTAAACTGGTATCAGCAATATCACGACATCTACTCGTCTGATTTAAACAACAAAATCAATCAGGATTTTAAAATAAAAAAATATGAACAAGCCCTGGATAACAACCGACTGAACCTGGTTAAATCTCAGCTTACAAACACCAAACTCGAAAAAAGTAATTATCAAATACTGTCTGTTTCATTGGTTGCTTTGGGTTTGTTTTTGTTGTTAATTGTTTATCTTTACTATCAAAAAAAGATAGCCACTAAAAACAACTTGCTGTTAAACAAGGACATTGAAAAACACAAAGCGCTTTATGAATTGTTAGAAAATCAACCCATCAGCTTCAAGAATTTATTTGATAATAAACCACATCCCATTCTGGTATTAGATCAGAAATCCGAACTCATTTATGCCAATTTTCAACTGGAAGAAGAGGAAAAAAAACATCTTTTTTCTTCATTAATAACACCCCAATCTCTGGCTTTATTAAATGAAGAACATCTCCCTGAAGAAAAAATTTCTGTTCCTTTTAACAATGAACAACTTGGAACTTTAAAAAAATACAGTCAGATAAATGTTCAAAAGGTTTTGGGAAGCGACTTTTCAATCTGGTCTTTTTGCAACCCCACGACCTCCATTGATCTATCAACAGAGATCAATGCCATCAATCAATTTAACTACTACCTTCAACAACACAATGCATTAGATAAACAACAAACAAGAAAACTCATCGTCGATTGTATGAACACATGTATAAACATTTGGACAAAGAGCACTTCCAGCAACCGGGCTGAATTTGCAGATCAAAGTCAGGTCTGGAAAATCAATATTGATGATGGCCGATTAAGAACTCGTTCACTAGATCGTTATCTATCGATATCAACTGTTCCTAAAAACCCCAGAATACTACAGGTGATTAAAAGTTGTGAATTCATGCTTTTACATAAAAAAATATCTACTGAAGATAAACAACGTATTGGTTTTTACCTGGAACGGTTGAAACAAGCCGTGTGATTTCTTAATAAGACTTTTAAACAATAAGAGTTTTGATTCAGAACGGAATTGGTTTATCACGAAAGAAATTCCCTAACATTTCCCTGGTTAACTAAATGTAAAGCATGCTTGATCATAACGAAACTTTAATGGGTAAAAAAATTTTTACCCTGAATAGTCAATCTTTTTACTTTACGAGATGAAAATCAACCAGTAAAACTAAAGCTCTTTAAATGCGTGAATTAATTATCATGAAAAAACTTCTATTAACTTTATTGATTACCTCTTCAGTATCTGCTCATCAACTAGTACATCAAGATGGTAACGATGGCAAACGAGTCTGTAGCAATGCGGTAGGTCCTGTGAATTTAAATGAAAGGGAAATTTTAGATTGGTGGGATTTATATTTGGGGCTTAATAGTGATTTGGTTGATGCTTCTAAGCTACCTGAACTTAACCCAGGTGATGAATGTTCATTCTATGCTGAAACGTGTGGTGAGGTTGATCATTTTATGAAAGCTGCTCAGGGAGCTGCGCAATAATGTGCTGAAAATTATGGAGGTGTACCTTTTTTTACCGGTCCAGAATCTTTTATGAAAGCAAAAGATGAAGGAACTCAAGGTTCTCATCATGATCTTTACCACACCAATGATGGAATCAGTTTTATGTGCCTCGCTGAATGTGAACAATCAGAACATATCATTCGCTAAACTGTAGTAGTTCCAACCTCATCCACAACCCTATGGTTTTGTCAGTTACAGAACTTCACGTGTGGTTTAAACGGAATTAAACAATCTTATAATACTCATCAAGTGTTACCAGTTGACCAGAAGTCGGCTGGTAACTTTTATACTCCATTCATTGAGTTGAAAGGCATTCTCAAGCCAACAAGTAAAACTTGCGCTTTTACAAAAAACGTACTTTTCGATTTTATCTAAGCTTCTTCGTCAGTAACAAATCCAAAGTATTTAAAATTTCCCAGTTTTTACCCAATGAAATTTGATTTTTACCCTATCTCCACCACTTTTAAACCTTTCGATTTCTAATAGATTTGATTAACTTATCAACCGTTGCAACAAAACAATTTTTAAACCTTTTAGGAAATTATCAATATGAAAACATTCAAAATAAAACTACTGTCACTCTCAGTATTTGCTCTGACTAATATCTATGCCAGTGATGTCAGCGCAGCTCAAGGATGCCCAACTTGCGGTGGATATTTTTATACCCAAGTCAGTCAAAGCAATAACGGTGGGATAGTAACTAACCATTTCAGCACAGTTGGTCCTTTTGATGAATACGACAACTGTATAGATTCAGTTGCTGACAACATCAGTAACAACGATGGGTGGTTACCATACTATGGCTCACCCATTTGTCACTTTCGCATGGAATCTGACTATGCGGCCTATGATGAAATTATCGATACTTGGAACAACAGCAATGGACCCAGCGGTGATGGTGGCATGATATTACTTGATGAACATGTGATCAGGGACATTAATAATCTTAGGGATGATTACAACATGCAGTCTTACGATCGAGCAATCAAGAACATTACCGATCCAGAAATGTAATTTGATGGGCTTTAACGAGCAATGAGAATTTACGCTTAAAAAAAGTGAGTTGTCTTACATCCAGAGCTATTCTCACTACATATTTCAGAGGCGTGTAATGCCGCCTCTGAAATCTTCATAATTAAATCAATTTCCAATGATGTTTTTTTGCTGACGGGTTTGATAAGTGATTATTAAAACCCAGTTATTGGAGCTTCATAATTTAAAGGGTCTGAGACCTTTGATTTAACACCCACATTTTAGTTATGGCCTATGTCATTCACTGAGCTCAGTCAGTTTCGATTTTAAACTTTCCAACTCTTGCAAAAGTTTTGCTTTTTTTGCAGCGTTGCTGGCGTTTTGAAATGACAATTTAACTAATTCGACGCGGATGTTTTTGATGCGTTCATTAAGCTTTGAGCTTTTTCTGTTGTTAAGGTCATTTCTGCGTTTGCGAACCAGCGCTATGGTGTCGGCAATCATCATGATTTAGCTCCTTTTTCTCAGCGATCAAAACCATTGATAAACACAACATCTTCAAATTCAGCCAATTCAACCGCACCAATGTCACAAACTGCGTTGTCGTCACCATTGCCATCTTGAGGTCGAACTTGACCACGTTGATCAAACGCCACACAGAACAAGTCATCACCGGCATCAACAGCCGCACTATCCACTTGTGGTCGGTGTGTTTTGGTAGGCCCACCATAAAAATTAAGCGGCTCTAACTTGGCATCAGCCACTGTAATGTGGTTGGTGGCCGAAACATCACAACTGCCATCAGTATCCAAACTGTTGCGGATAAAAGAATTGAGGTTCAACACAGCTAAATCACAATCTGACAATCCGTTTCCAGCGATGATACTGTTAATAATATTGAATGTCGCATTATTGATGACAGCAATACCAGAACCATCGTTATTGACCACAGTTGAGTTGATGAGATTGACCGTCGTTGATAAATCTCTTGCGAAAATGCCAAAACTGGAATTAACAAAAGATGAATTGTTCGATACTGTGGTGTTGATGATTTCTACGTTAGATGCTCTTTCGATGAATATGCCTGCACCATCAGAATCTTCATTGTCGCTGATGGTTGAGTTGGTGATGGAGACCGTAACTTGCCGAGTATAGACGCCTCCACCTTCATTACCCCCTCTGTTTTGAGAAATTGTGGTGTTATCAACAGTCAAAGAACCATAGCGAGAATGAATACCACCACCTCTGCCTTCGCTCTTGCAGCCGGTGACTACGGAATCATTTAAACTCAAACCTTCAAAAGACAGAATGCAACCACCTTTTCGGTTCTCAGCTGGTGATATACCATTGCCATTGGTGATGGTCACACCGCTGATTTCAATGGCTTGAGTGGTGTTGTTGTCATCATCACTCAGGCGGAATACACGGCTGTTGTTATCGCCATCAATGGTCAATAAATTTGACCCTGGACCTTCAATCGTGGTGCTGGAACTTAAGGTTAATTCACCCTGCTCAAGCACAATGGTTTGTGGTTCGGAAAAAAGCGTTTCATCAAATTCAATGACTATGTTTGACGATGTATTGGCCAAAGCGATGGCTTCACGCAAAGTCGTAAAACCTTGTTGTTGTTGATCGCTGACTGTATCAACTGTAATTAGGCCACCTGCCTGTGCCATGTGAATATTCAAAACCCCGATGCCAACCCATTTAGATATAGCTGTGATTAATTGCTTTTGTTTCATATTTTCACCCTTTAAATTAATTTAAAACTGAGGGTGCTATTAAATCAGGCGGCAAAACCGTTGTCTTGAGGCCACTGCCCCAGAAATAAAAATGTGTTTCAAAGCAAAAATGATAAAGTGTGACACAGTACCATTTTTACCTGGGACACTGGTCCCAATGCTCATGTAGATGATGATATGCTGCTACTTTAGGGTTTAGTTAGATGGCATCACAAAGGCAGAGTTTAACCACAAAGAAACTTTCAAGTTTACTTTTCTGTATAATAAGAAATACACAATATCAGGGGATGGCTATGTATACTCACATTAATCGCAACTCACGGTTTATTTCACTGCTGCTACTTACAACCACTGCTTCATTGGCACAATTCAATGCTGAGTTAAATCTGAGTGAACTGAATGGACAAAATGGTTTTGTTATCAATGAAGAAATGTCATTCAGCGAATTGGGGCGTTCTGTTGGATACATCGGAGACAACAATGGTGATGGCCTGGGTGATGTGATGATTGGCGCGCCTGATGCAACCATACCCGATGATTCAGGTCCAGTTACCACTTTTCCTGACGTCGGTAAAGGCTATATGTTGTGGGGCAGCACCAGTGGTTTTTCAAATCCTGTCGATTTCAGTAACAATGAATATGACTATTTTTACCACGGTGGAGAAGCTGGAGACAATGCAGGTTATGTGGTCGGATTTGCTGGTGATTTTAATGGCGATGATTTTGATGATTACTTTATCAGCAGCCCCACTGCGGGAACAACTGGAAAACTGTATGTTTTGTTTGGCCCGGGACTCGTCAGTCAGGACCTTTCCACCCTCGTAGGTTCAGAAGGCATCAGCATCAATTTTGAATCAACCGATATAAGTAACACCATCAGCACAGCCGGAGATTTGAATGGCGATGGTTTTGATGACCTCATCATTGGATCGCCTGGTGCAAGCATCGGTGGCCAACAAGCTGTTGGAAAAACCTATGTTGTTTATGGTCAGGATTTTCCAGATGTTCAATCACCGATTACTATCAATCTGGCAGACCTCGATGGCATCAATGGAGTGATTTTTCATGGTGAATTGGCAAATGATCGCTCAGGCTTTGCTGTAGATACCGCAGGTGACCTCAATCATGATGGTATAGTCGATATCATCATCGGTGCACAAACCGCATCCCGACCACCCAATTCCATTCAAGGTCGAGCCTATGTGGTCTATGGTAGTCAACAAACTTTTACCAGCCCATTTGCCTTAAGCACACTAAATGGCAACAATGGCTTTATCATCAACAGCAATCAGCATTGGGGCGCACTCGGTAGCTCAGTCAGCGATGCGGGTGATGTGAATAAAGACGGCATTGATGACATCATCATTGGCGCTGTTGAAAGTACCTTTTCCGTTAGTTCCACAGGTAAAAGCTTTGTGATATTTGGCACGCAAACCCCTTTTCCGGCTGTTTTTGAAATCAGCAGTATTGACGGTAACAATGGTTTTACCTTGGCAGGGACGGAAACGGCTGGTGCTTTTGGATCTTCGGTGACTTCTGCTGGTGATGTTAATGGCGATCAAATCGATGACTTACTGATTGCTTCCTATCTGCTCGACTCGAGTGGCCAGCAAGATTCAGGGGCTGCTTATGTCGTTTTCGGAACCCATCAAGGCTTTCCACATCCTCTGAACGTCAATAGCCTTGATGGCAGCAATGGATTCAAGATCAATGGAGAGTCAGCTAACCAAAGATTTGGCGAAGTCATCAGCACCGCAGGTGATTTGAACGGTGATGGTATTGATGACATGATATTTGGTGACTCCAATGGGACAGTTAATAAAAGTTATGTGGTTTATGGCAATGATGTTATTTTTGCTGATGGGTTTAGTCAGTGATGTTATATCAAGCCTCATTGATGACTTCAGCTGAAAATAACATGACATAGCCGCTTAGAAGAAACGGAAAGGCATGAACAGCCATTTGAGGGAATTTCTTGATAAGTCGTAATGAGGGTAAAAAGCAAAAGGGATCATGCTTTTCGAGAAACGCATTGAGTCGTTTCGCTGTGGGTATAAAGTTGCTGTCTGTAAATAACACCCCATACGGCAATTACCTGCAAACCAATCAGAAGAGTCATTCTAGCGGGATTGGTTGCATATTTCTACTAATTATAATGAACGGGCCTACCAGAGCCATCAATTCAATCATGGTTTTGAGTTAGCTTAATCAGTGGAATCATGGCAAGGCCACAATTTTTTTCTTTGTTGCGTTTCAAATTTCAAAATTATGTACATTTTGCTGTAATATAGAAATTTTAGAAACAAAAATTGGGGGTAAATGGGTATGGCTTTAAAAAACATGGTGGCTTTTTCATTGCTTTTGTTTTTTATTTCATCGGCAGCTGAAAATTTAAACTTATTGGATACTCCTAATCCAATGGCCATTCAAGCACAACAAGCCGGAGAGCAAGCAAAACTACTTCCTGCACCCTTTGTCAGAAGAGACACTGGAGCGTATAACAGCCTGAATTATGGCCAATCTGTTTCTGTCGATGGCAATCGTGCCTTGGTTGGCGCACTGGGCTTAGGCCTTGAGTCAAGAGGTAAAGGCGCAGCCTACGTCTATGATTGGGTCAATCAGGAATGGCAACTGACCGCCATCCTGCAGTCCGATGACATCACCAATGAGGACTTCTTTGGTGGTGAAGTGCTGTTATCAGGAAACCTGGCTTTTGTGACCGCGTCCGGTGGCACCACCGGGCTTCCCGGTGCTGTTTATGTTTTTGAATTTGATGGCCAAAACTGGACCCAAAAACAAAAAATCATGGCTCAAGGTGTGGTCAGTACAGATAATTTCGGTGGCAGTTTGAGCGAGTCAGATGGCCAACTCATGATCGGCACTTGGGGAACCGACGGCTTGAAAGGCTCAGTTTTTGTTTTCGAATACAATGGTTCTGAATGGCTGGAGACGCAAGAAATAACAGCCAGTGATGGACTTGCAGGCGATTGGTTTGGTTATTCGGTCAGTCTTTCCGGTCAGTTTGCTTTGGTGGGAGCCCACCATGATGACGGTCAGTCGGGAGCCGCTTATGTTTTTGAATATGATGGGAACAGTTGGACTCAAACCGATAAATTGACCGCCAGTGATATGACGCTCAATGATTGGTTCGGTTTCTCAGTCAGTTTATCGGATAACCGGGCAGTGGTTGGTGCCGCTAACGACGACAGCGGTCGTGGTTCAGCCTATGTGTTTGAATTCAATGGAACGGACTGGATTGAAACCCGTAAATTGATTGCCGACGATGGTCAAAGCAGTGACCGGTTTGGCGTGTCCGTGGATCAGTTCGGGGATTTTGTATTGATTGGTGCTCCAGGATACGCTATGGACAGTACACTTGGAGGGGTTTACCTCTTTGAATATAACGGCAGTGATTGGAATCAAACATTAAAGTTTACCAATTCTGCGGGGAATCCTGGCAATGAATTTGGAAATTCTGTCAGTTTTAACGCAGATCATGTGTTTATCAGTACATTAACCGGGCTGATCCAAAATGGCGTGACAGGCGGTGTTGTGGTCTTTAATCATGGCACCGGAAGTTGGTTGGAACAAACCCGGCTGCTGCCTGATCCGGGTATTCATGATTTTGATCAATATGCACAATCGTTGAGCCTGTCAGGCAACCGGGCGCTAATTGGCGCACCGGGTAATGATGACAATGGATACAACTCTGGCGCTGCTTATATGTATGATTACGATGGTCAGAGCTGGCATCAAACCACACAATTGACAGCAACCTTGGGCGCTGATTATGCTGCATTCGGCTTTGCAGTTAGCCTGTCAGGAGATCGCGCACTCATAGGGGCTCCTTACGATACAGAAAACGGCATAGACACAGGTGCTGTCTATGTATTGGATTTTGATGGGAGCCAATGGAATCAAACAGCCAAACTGATTGCCAGTGATGGTGCCGCGAGCGACGCTTTTGGTTATGCCGTTAGCCTACACGGAAATCGTGCTGTTATTGGTGCTTATCTGGATGATGACAACGGTGATGGCTCCGGATCAGTTTATATATTTGATTTTAATGGAAATCAATGGTCACAGACACAAAAAATAACCGCAAGCGATGCTGCAATGGGAGATTCATTTGGACAGTCCGTCAGTTTGCATGGTGACAGGATATTAATTGGTGCTTTCATGGATGATACCGGTGCTGCGAATGCGGGTTCTGCCTATGTTTTTGAGTGGAATGGAAGTACCTGGTCCGAAACTGAAAAAC
>JAGRJR010000008.1:47885-62839 GCA_020442635.1 Lysobacterales bacterium | reverse complement strand
CGCAACCATTATGTCTCGCATGAATCCTACAGAAAAAAAATCAGCCACTGCCATCGCATTCATGATTGCTTTGCGGATGTATGGTTTGTTTTTGATTCTGCCGGTTTTTTCGGTTTTTGGCAATGAAATTTCTGGTGCAACTCCTTTATTATTGGGTATGGCGATTGGTATTTATGGTTTAACCCAGGCAGCTTTACAAATTCCCATGGGTTTTCTTTCTGATATTTGGGGAAGGAAAAAAGTCATTGGGCTAGGACTTTTGTTGTTTTTGGCTGGTTCTGTGATTGCTGCATTAGCCTCAGATATTTGGCAAATAATTTTCGGTCGACTTATTCAAGGTATGGGCGCAATCGCATCAACAGGTATGGCTTTAGTGGCTGATGTATCGCGTCCTGAGCAACGTGGTAAAGCCATGGGTATTGTCGGTTCAAGCATTGGACTGTCTTTTATGTTGGCTTTTATCACAGGTCCGATTATTGCTAATAACTTTGGATTGTCAGGTCTATTCTGGTTGACCGCAATACTTGCAGCAGCAGCATTGTTGGTGTTGTTGTTTTGGGTCAGCGAACCTGAAAAAATACACCGAAGGGATTATCATTTTGTTGAGTTACTACATTGTCTCAAACAGAAAGAATTGTTATTTATGGATATGGGTATTTTTGTTTTGCATGCCAGTATGACAGCCTTGTTTCTGGTTTTGCCTTTGATGTTGGTGAATCAATATCAATGGCCTTTGGATACACACTGGAAACTGTATTTACCTGTGTTGATCTGTTCATTGGTCATCATGATTCCAATGATAATTATTCAGGAAAGAAAGAAAAAGCACATCGTTTTTATGTTGAGCGCATTTGTCTTGTTAGGGCTGAATTTTCTTACGTTTGTGTTCAAAATTGATATGTGGATTATTTTGGCTTTGTCGTTGGTTATCTACTTTGGCTTGTTCAATTTTTTAGAAGCAGCGATGCCTGCTTTGTTATCAAAAATTGCTAATGAAAAATACCGAGGGGCTGCCATGGGTGTGTTTTCGTCTTCAGAGTTTTTTGGAGCTTTTGTGGGTGGTGTGGTGGCTGGCTGGTTGATGAGCCGCTCTATTGATTGGGTTTTCTATGCTTTAACTGTTATGATGTTGATGATGGCTGTGGTCGGTGGTTTGGTGATTTGTCGCAAAAAAAACTAATGCTGCTCAGGTGGTTCAATCAGCACTTTATTGATTACATTGTCCTCAGTCATTTCAAGTATGGTCATGCGATAACCATTGATGGAGACAGCGAGGTCTTTAGTTGGGATGTTTTGTAAGTGTTCAGTAATCAGGCCATTGATGGTGGTGGCATCTTCGGTGGGTAAATCCCATTGTAATCGACGATTAAGTGAGCGAATGGCAATCCGGCCTTTGACCAGATATTGATTTTCCTGTTGTTTTATTATTTTCAGTCCACGATCTCCCGGTTCTGAAGTGAATTTGCCAACAATTTCTTCTAATATATCATCCATGGTGACCAAACCCACTAAGTCACCATATTCATCCACTACTAAACCCATACGCCTTTCTTTGTTTTGAAATTCCTTCAATTGAGCAGACAAACTCGCTGATTCAGGAACAAAGTAAGGTTTTCGCAAGATACGCTTTAATTTCTCATGATTAAGCGTCTGATTTTTCAACATGGTTAAAATGGTGCGGATATGTAGTATGCCTATAACCTGGTCAATGTTGTCAATATAAACTGGTAGGCGGGTAAGATAAGTATTTACCAATTGTTTTTCAATCACCGACCATTCATCTTTGAGGTTTATCCCCTGAATTTCGTTACGAGGAACCATCACATCTTCGATCCGAATATGATCAAGATCCATAACATTGATCATCATTTTTTGTTGCACATTTGGATTGAGCATGTCATTTTCAATGACCAGCGTTTTTAGTTCTTCTCTTGACAATGCCTCTTGTGCAATGGACTTAGGCACTCCAAGTAAACGCAGTAAACCATTGGTTAATAAATTGGTGCTCCAGACTACAGGATAAAGCAACTTCAACAACGGGGTTAAAATAAATGATGCAAAATAACCAATTTTCTCTGGGTGTAAGGCTGCGTAGGTTTTAGGTGTGACTTCTGAAAAAACCAATATGGCAAAAGTTAAAATGGCCGTACCATAAGCCACACCTTTATCGCCTGCAATTTTCATGGCAACAATGGTAGTGAGAGCTGTGGCGGCAATGTTGATAAAATTGTTGCCAATCAGAATAAGGCCAATGAGGCGGTCAGGTTTGTCCAATAACTTTTTAGCAAGATAAGCGCCCCTTTTATGCTTGGCATCATTTTTTAATTTGATCCGGTTCAACGCCATCAGTGCTGTTTCTGAACTGGAAAAGAATGCCGATAAAAGTAACAAAACACCAATAGCTATCAGCAATGAAGTGGTTGAGATTTCAGCTAACATAACTCAGACAATATAATCTAAAACTATATAACTACCCAAAAAACCCAGCATCAGCAGAGTCATGGCAATTAAATTTAACTTAATGGCTTTTTTTCCTCGCCAACCTTTGGTCATTCTTCCAAAAATCAACACGGCAAACAACACCCATGCCAGCAATGAAAAAATAACCTTATGCCCCATACCTTCAGCCAGAAAGCCTTTGACAAACATAATGCCAGTAAGAAGAGCACAACTTAAAAACAACCAGCCGAACAAAATTAATTTGAACAATTTTTCTTCATTCTTAAGCAGGCTGTTGATGTTCAGGTTTTGTGAAATAAAAATATTTTTTTTCAAGTTGCGTATTTGCATGCCAAGATTAATAGAAACCAGTGAAGAGACAAACAGCAAACTGTAGGCAATGATTGAAAATAAAATGTGCAAATCCAATGTCCAGACGTACGGCTTGGGAGCAGAATTGAATGGAAATAAATAAATCCAAGCGGTGACAGTAATGGCGATCACATGGAGTAAAAATCTCAGAAAGTATAGTTTGAAGCCAGCCAGTAATACGATGATGTTAGCAACCCAGCTAACAACCAAACACGCATTTTGAGCATTAAATATCCAGCCAGACTCTGTTAACAGAAATTGACCACAAATAATTGTTTGTAGTGCACTGGCTAATAACAGCAACAATCTGGATACTAAAAAGTTTTTAATGGTAAAAATAGCCAGCAGATGTGCCAGCAAGGTAGCTATGATAAGCGCTGTCATAAGTTAATTGAGCCAATAATTATTGGTGGTCTCATTTATATTTAATAATTAAGCCATTATAATAGCATCTCTTATCAATACCAACAGGATAATCAGCACAATGTTTGATAACTTAACGGACAGACTTTCGAAAAGTATACAAAAAATCAGAGGTCAGGCTAATCTGACTGAAGAAAACGTTAAAGAGGCACTGCGTGAAGTGAGGGTGGCTTTGCTTGAAGCTGATGTGGCTTTACCAGTGGTCAAGTCATTTATAGACGACGTTAAGGAACGTGCTTTGGGTAAGGAGGTTATGCTCAGCCTGAAACCAGCACAAGTGATGGTTAAAGTAGTTCAGGAGGAGCTGATTAAAGTTCTTGGTGAAGCCACAGCGGGTATTAATTTTAATGCACAACCTCCAGTTGTTATTCTGATGGCAGGTTTGCAAGGTGCTGGTAAAACCACCACTACAGGTAAACTAGCTAAATACCTGCAAGAACGTGAAAACAAAAAAGTTATGGTTGTTTCTGCTGACGTATATCGTCCGGCAGCAATTGAGCAGTTACAGACCGTTGCCGAACAGGTGGGTGCTACTTGGTATCCGTCATCGGTAATTGATGACCCCATTGCCATTGGTATGAGTGCTTTACAAGCAGCCAAAAAAGGTTATTTTGATGTATTGATTGTTGATACTGCTGGTCGATTGGCTGTTGATGAAGCCATGATGAAGGAAATCAAGTCTTTACAAAATAGCATCAACCCAACCGAAACCTTGTTCGTGGTAGATGCCATGACCGGTCAGGATGCTGCGAACACCGCCAAAGCCTTTGCAGATGCGTTGGACTTAACTGGTGTGGTGTTAACCAAAATCGATGGTGATGCTCGCGGCGGCGCAGCCTTGTCTGTCAAAACAATTACTGGCAAACCCATTAAATTTCAAGGCGTGGGTGAAAAAATGGAGGCACTTGAGCCTTTTCATCCAGATCGTATCGCCTCAAGTATTTTGGGCATGGGTGATGTGTTGTCTCTGGTTGAAGAAGTAGAACGCAAAATTGATAAGAAGGAAGCGGAAAAACTGGCGAAGAAAGTAGCTAAAGGTGATAAATTCAGCTTAGAAGATTATCAAGCACAGTTGTTACAGATGCAAAATATGGGAGATATGTCTGCAATGCTTGATAAAATTCCAGGGATGAGCAATTTATCAGAAAACATTAAGGAACAAGTTAATGACCAGGCCAGTAGCAAGGCCACAGGTCGTAAAATAGCTATTGTAAATTCTATGACAATCAAAGAAAGAAGGTATCCACAGCTGATTAAAGGTTCTCGTAAACGCAGAATCGCTAATGGATCTGGCACTTCTATTCAAGATGTTTCAAAAGTGCTTAAGGAATTCAGTCAGATGCAAAAAATGATGCGTAAACTAAAAGGCAAAGGCATGATGAAAATGATGCAAAAACTGGGCGGTAAATTACCTGGTGGCCCCGGAGGCATGCCATTTTAATATCAAGCTGCTATGAAAAAATGGGTTGTTTTGTGTTGGGTTTTGATGGTTTTCCCCGCTGAGGGAAAAAAAATTAAACTGTATCAATGTCAACAGTCAGATGGTATGGTAGTGACTCAGGATCGCCGTTGTGAAATAACTCATTTACAAAGTTCAAAACCACAAAAAAAGCAAAGTTCTTCAAAACAAGCAAAAACGCAATCAGTACAAGTTCCTAAAGCGTCATTGTCAACAAAAAAAATAGCAAAACAACATCGAAAAATACCTGTTTCAGTGGGTCATTCAGCTAGTCAGCGTAGCCCTTATTTTAATATGGGATGGGAGCGGTTTATCCCTACAGACTGGTCTTTGGAAAAAATCGAAAGCAAACGATTTCATCGGCTCTCCTTGAGTAAAAGTCAGTATAAAAAAACAAATAGTTCCGATGAGATTGTTCAGTTAACCGTTTACCCCAAAACTAATCTGAATTATGGGGAAGGGGCTTTTGCCAAAGCATTGAATTTGTACCATGACATTCGAACTCAATACAGCAGTCAACTCGTTGACAGTCGCTTCAAATATCATGAAAAATACAAAATTTTTAACATTGAATACAAAATCAACCCGACAATAAATGCTTTAACCCAATTTTGTATTGATGAGGCTAATAATGATTTATTTGTTATCACCTTCCAAAGCTCTGTTAACCAGTGGGACAGTTATCAGGCATTTGCCAATTTGGTGCTAAACAAGCTTTAATAGACAGTAACTTGGCTTTTGAATCAAGAAGAGAGCTAAAAAAAGAAACATTCATTGTCGAAAATTTGTAAATAATGGTTTCCCAGACAGTTTTTCCCACCTTGATTATCCTAAAGTGTTTTTGTTCAATGATCTTAATTCAAAAGTAGACATCTACTAATTATCAGAAATGATATAAATTTACTGAACGTATTATTCTATTGTTAATGTGAAATTAACAAGGGTCAAGCTAAGATGTCGCAAAGGGGTGATTCATTTTTATAGCAATTTTCACACCTTTATTGTGAACCTTTCTCAATTTTTAAGAGCAAAGGCTTGTTTTTTTTTAATAACTTGGAGAAAAAATGAAAAAAATTAATTACTTAGGGATGATGGTTCTGAGTTTTTCAGTTTGTGCTGATTCTGACAATTCCTGGAATGGTTGTTATTTGGGGGCTCATGGTGGGTCGGCTAATGTAGATAATCATTTTGTTGCGACTTTTTTTGCAGAAGAGCCTTTGAATAAAGACATAGGATCTGTGGATGACAGTAGTGGAATCTATGGTTTACAAGCTGGTTGTCGTATGCAGTTAAGCAATAGTGACTGGGTATTGGGTTTTAAAGTTAGTGGCAGTGAAGGTGATACCAATGCCAAGCACCTTTATATCGAAGGCACCAGTGAGAACAATTATGTGTCTTATCAATCAGAGAATTTGGCCACCATCAGCGCACAGTTAGGTTTTTTGCTGAGTGATGTCTCTTTGTTGTATATGAACTTGGGTTACGGACAGGTTCAAATGCTGGTTCAGGATACCGATCCAACGTATTATCGTGGGCCTATATTTTTTCAGAATAAAAGGACGTTAGAAGATGTTTTGGTCGGTGTGGGTTATGAGCATCGTTTAAGTGACCATTGGTCAGTTTTTGCTGAATACAACAGAATTGATTTTGGAAAAGATCGAGATGTGCCGCTGCATGACTTGAGTAATTTCTGGGACATTAATGATTACACAGCTGATATAAGCCATGATATGGACTTTTTCCAATTAGGTGTAAATTTCAGTTTTTAACATAGACAGATAGCAAGTTTAAGCCAGCCCCTTGAGTCATGTGAATTCATGATTCAAGGGGTTTTGCTTTATTTAGGTTCTAATCGCACAGCGCCATCAAGGCGGATGGTGGAGCCATTTAAATAGGTGTTTTCGATGATGTGTTCGGCCATTCGGGCAAATTCATCAGGCTGACCTAACCTTGAGGGAAAAGGAACTGATGCGCCCAAAGCATCTTTGATTTCGTCAGGTAATCCCGCAACCATAGGTGTTAAAAATACACCTGGAGCAATGGTCATCACTCGGATACCAAATCTTGTCAATTCTCTTGCTATCGGTAGGGTCATGCCTACGATACCACCTTTACTGGCAGAATAAGCAGCCTGGCCAATTTGTCCTTCAAAAGCGGCCACTGATGCCGTGTTGATGATGACACCACGTTGGCCATCTGCATCAGCTTCATTGTGTTGCATTAAATTCGCGGCGGCTTTTGCCACATTGAAACTGCCACATAAATTAACCTGTATGGCTTTATTAAAATGACTCAATGCCATGGGTGCTTCACGGCCGAGTACACGACCACCGGCCAAGACGCCGGCACAATTGATCACTACATTAATACTACCCATGAATGATTTTCCATGGTTACAAGCTTGTTCAATTTCAGTTTCATTACTAACATCAGCTTTAATAAAAGTAGCATGCTCTTTACCCAATTGGGCAACGGCTTGGTCACCAGTTTCCGGGTTGATGTCAATCAGGGTAACTTGGCCACCCTTTTTTACAATGTGTTCGGCACAGGCAAATCCTAGGCCTGATGCACCACCGGTGATGATGGCTTTGGTGTGTTTTAAATTCATGTTCTTTCCTTAACTTAGGTTAATGAGATTGTAGTGGGTTAGCAGGGTGCATCAAGTAACACAGGCAGTCAAGTCGAATGGCTCGAATACTTTGGGTAATCATCGCCGGAATGACTTGTTGTTTGATACAAACTTGTGTGCCACGCTTTTCAAAATAATGATCTGTGATGTCATGGCCAATTTGATCCGTAACTACAAATGGCATGTCGGTTTTTTCATCATCCAAATGGCCAAAAACAGTTCCAACTTCCAGTAAATGAAAATTATGATAATCCAGATCATCATTTATGACAAAATTAACTGGATTGGTTACTTCACCCTCGATGGCGATAGAAATTTCCGGTTTGATTTTCACAGTGGAAAATATATTCAATACCTGTCGATGTTCTGCAACACCGGGTATGGTGTCAAGTGATGATAAATGAATCAGGTTTTCCAGAAACGTGTGGGTTTGTTCAATTCCATCGGCTGTGCCGGACATACCACATTCTATAGTGACTGAAGGGCAAAACTTGGCAAAGGCGCCTGATTGAATACCATCAGGACTGGTGAAATGAATGATGGTATCGGCAAATAAAGAGGCCAAATTTATGAATTTAGAGCCTAAGGAATTGATACCTGCATAATGTGGATTACGACCTGAATTATTATGAATGTCGATACTGGCAAAAGGTTTAATTTCGGCCATCATATCGGTGATAAATTGCATGCGTTGAGCTATTTCATGAGAATGGTTGTGTAAACCTGGCCAACAGCGATTAAAGTCGGGCTGTTCATCAAATTGTCTGAGATTGTTTTTGGCGGCTTGAACATTACCAAACAACAGATAAATGCTTCTTGGTAGTTTGTCTGCGTTTTGTTTGAGTAATAATTTCATGGCATCCCAGCCTGTGGTTTCATCACCATGTTGTAATATTGAAATAAATAGAGGTCTTTTGATTTTGCCTTTTAAGTGAACCAAAGTGTGGTTTTCAACAAATTCATGCAGTCTGGTGGCATCAACCTCCAGAATTTCATTGGGCAACTCATCTAGAATATTTATCATCAATTACAATATCACTGGTTCAACAAATCGACTATGTAGCCGAATGATTGGAAGAATTTGGCAGGTGATGATAGTCAAGACCTTAGATGAAGTCAATGTTTATGCCAGTCCTTTTTGGAGACTTCAAATGTCACTAATCCATGAATGCTAACAAAATTTTAACCAGGTATGAAATTAACCGAAAATTTGACTTGAAAATTATCCTCTTGAACACCATGATTTTGGGGTTATAAAAATGGTTAAATCGCACACGTGATTCACCGCGTTTGATTCAATTCAAATGACAATAATTTAACTTTCTTCGGTTTTGTAGGTCGCTACCAACATGCCATCAGTATTGGGAATGATTGGTGATAATGGCATTGTCCGTTTGAATCAATATTTAAGTGGAGTAACAACAATCATGATTGAATGTTTGAATTTGAGTAAAAAATTCGGCCAGTTTACTGCGGTAGATGACTTGAGTTTTACCGCAAACAAAGGACAAGTTTTGGGTTTTCTTGGCCCCAATGGTGCAGGGAAATCAACAACCATGAAAATGATTACCGGTTTTCTAGAACCCACCTCAGGACAGGTAAAAGTTTGTGGAATAGACATTGCAGATGACCCCATCAGTGTGAAATCAAAAATTGGTTACCTGCCAGAAGGTGCTCCAAGTTATGGAGAGATGGAAGTGGGGCAGTTTTTGCATTTTGTCGCGCCATTGCGGGGGATAAAATCTACATTGGTTAAAAGTGCGGTTGAATCAGTCATCTCTAGAGTTAATTTGGAAAAGGTTTATTTTCAGAAAATTGAAACACTGTCCAAAGGTTTTAAAAGGCGTGTAGGTCTGGCCCAAGCCATTATTCATGATCCAGAAGTGCTGGTGATGGATGAGCCAACTGATGGCTTGGATCCCAATCAGAAACATCAGGTCAGGGAGCTGATTACTGATATGTCTAAAGACAAAACCATTATTTTATCAACTCATATTCTCGAAGAAGTACATGCCGTTTGTGACCGAGCCATCATCATTGCTGGCGGAAAAATTGTAGCCGACAACACGCCCTCTGAAATGGAAGGCATGTCTAGATACCATCATGCAGTCAGTTTTGTTTCAGACCTGGATACAGAATTATTAAACAAAATCAAAAACATGGATTGTGTTCGCGATGTAACCTATGATTCAAGATTGAAAGAAACCACCATATTTCCTACTCAAGGATTGTTTATATTTGATGAAATCAGTGAATTTTTACGCAAGCAGTCCATTCAAGTTAAGAGCTTAAAAATGGAAGCCGGCCGTTTGGATGAGGTGTTCAGAAACATTACCCACTCTGTAGGAGAAAGGGAGGTGGTGAAATGAGACAGATAAAACCTATCGTGAAAAGAGAGTTGCAAAGTTACTTTACTACTCCCATCGCTTATGTGTTTATCGTGATTTTTTTGATTATGAGCGGTGTTTTTGCTTTTTACTTTGGCGGTTTGTATGAGCGCGGTCAGGCGGATTTAATCCCCTTTTTCAATTTTCATCCGTGGTTATACTTGTTTCTGGTGCCAGCTGTAGCGATGCGTCTCTGGTCTGAAGAGCGTAATAGTGGCAACATTGAGCTGTTGATGACCTTACCGGTCCATAAAATGGACTGGGTCTTAGGTAAGTTTTTGGCAGCCTGGCTGTTCATAGGTATTGCTTTACTATTCACTTTCCCAATCTGGATTTCCATTAATTATTTGGGGGACCCCGACAATGGTTTGATTTTAGCCAGTTATTTCGGTTCGTTTTTATTGGCAGGAGGCTTCCTTGCCATTGGTAGTTGCATTTCCGCAGCCACAAAAAATCAGGTGATTGCTTTTATTTTGACGGTTGTGGTTTGTTTCCTGTTCTTATTATCAGGGTTTCCAATGGTGTTGAACTTTTTCAAAATTTTCCTACCCCAAATGATGGTTGATGCGGTGGCTTCTACCAGCTTTTTAACGCATTTTGACTCCATCACTAAAGGTGTATTGGATTTGGGTGACCTCAGTTATTTCACCATCACTATTGCTGTTTGGCTATACGCCACTTCTTTAGTCATTGATATGAAAAAGGCGGATTAATATGAAAAAGCAAGCACATAAAACTCAATTACTCATATTGGCGGTTATTTTTTTATTGTCGTCAATCATTATCAGTCAAAGTGGATTGTTTTCCAGGCTCAGGGTTGATTTAACTGAGAATAATTTATTTACTTTGAATGATGGTACTAAAAATATATTAAAGGAGATTGATGAAAATATTCATTTGCGCTTATTTTTCTCAGACCAGGCTACCTCTGATATCCCAGTATTACGAACTTATCAACGAAGGGTGGTGGACTTTCTTGAGGAACTGGAGCGATATGGCAATGGCAAACTTAAACTCAGCGTCATTGATCCAGTTTCTTTTTCTGAAGAAGAAGACGAGGCTTCACAATATGGTTTACAGGCCTTACCAGTGGGTGAGGGTGGAGAGAATGTATTTTTTGGCATAGCTGGAACCAATGCACTTGATGATGTCGAAGTCATTCCTTTCTTGCAGCCAGATAAAGAAGCCTTTTTGGAATATGATGTGGCTCAATTGATTTATAACCTTAACCATCCGCAGAAAAGAACTGTCGGTGTGATGAGTCAATTGCCTCTGTTAGGAAGTTTTGATCCTCAAGAAGGCCAAATTCCAGGCCAGATCATGTTTGAACAATTGAAAGACATGTATGATGTGGTAGCGATTGAGCCTACAGCCACAAACATAGGTGAAATTGATTTGTTATTGGTGGTCCACCCTAAAAACTTGTCAGATGAAACATTGTTTGCGATTGATCAATATGTCATGAAAGGCGGTCGCTTGATGGTTTTTGTTGATCCCATGGCGCAATCAGAAGAAGTGCCAGCAGACCCACAAAACCCTATGGCTCAGATACAGGCCGATCGCAGCTCAAATTTCGCAAAACTTTTTAATGCCTGGGGTGTGACCTATAATCCTGCACAAGTTGTGTTGGACAATCAGCAAGCCGTTTCTATTCAGTCACAACAAGGTCAAACCATCAGACATTTGGGTATCACTTCATGGGACCAACAAAACCTGAATGATGAAGATATTGTGACTCTGGACCTGTCATCAGTGAACACTGCTTTGGCTGGTGTGCTCAGTGCCGAGGAAGGTAGGTTATCTCCTTTACTATCGACCTCTCAGCAATCAATGTTGACCAATAATGACGCCATGTCATTGTTATTTAATCCGAATGCACTGTTTCAAAACTTCACTGCCGATAACGAAAGTTACGTCATTGCTGCGCGAGTCAATGGCGCTTTGAATAGCGCATTCCCTGGAGGTCTGGATGGTGAAGAATCCAATGTTGACGTGGTAACACAGATTGAGCAAGCACATGTCGTTGTTTTTGCTGATGTTGATATACTATATGATCGCATGTGGGTCAGGTCACAAAACTTCTTTGGGCGCCAAATTTACTCCAATTTTGCGGATAATGGCACATTGATTAATAACCTGGTTGACAATATGACCGGTAGTGCTGATTTGATTCAAATCCGGGCCAGAGGCACATCAAATCGACCATTTGATAAAGTGTTGGAAATTCAAAGAGTGAGTGAACAAAAATACCGTGAAACTGAAAACAAATTGTTGCAACAATTACGGGAAACAGAATCGAAGTTGAATGAATTACAGCGCAGTAAAGGTCAGGAAAATCAATTGATTATCAGTCAGGAGCAACAAACTGAAATCAACAAGTTTAAACAGCGTAAACTGGAAGTTCGTAAAAGTTTACGTGAAGTGAAACGAAATTTGAACAAAGACATTGAGGCACTTGGAACCAAATTGAAATTCATTAACATTGCTTTGATACCCATCATTATTACGTTGATCGTGGTGTTTTTATCATGGCGAAAAGCGAAAAGAAAGGAGCGCCAATATGTTAAATAATTTCAAAGTATTGTTGGGTTTATTGATTATTATTGCTGGCTTTGCCTATTTTGTGACACATTCAGATCAGGGTTCTGCTGAATTGAGTCAATATTTGATGCCGGAGTGGCAGGTTGATAACCAACTCATTGGTCAAATTGATCAGGTCTCGCTCACACAAAATGGTGAACAAATCATTTTGCAAAAAAATACTGATGGTTGGCATGTCAACAGTGGTTTTTTTGCTAACCTGACACCCTTATCAGCTTTGTTTCAATCGTTGAAATCTGCTGAGTTTGTGGAGGCAAAGACTCGGAATCCTGAGAATTTCGCACAGCTTGAATTAGCCGATAATGATTTGAAAATAGCTCTTTACAAAGGTGAAACGTTGCTTGATGAAATTCATGTTGGCAAAAAAACCAGTTCAGGAGAAGTGTTTGTTAGACGTGCAGATGATAACCAAACCTACACCGTTAAAGGCTTGACACCTCCAACATTCAACCAAAATAATTGGATGTTGAGCACTGTGGTAGATGTGCCTGCTGATAATGTGGTCAGAGTGAGTTTTGAACCTGTGGAAGGTGACGGGTTCACTATCCAGCGTGACACTGAAACCTTGTCATTACAGGTGCTTGATATGCCTGAAACCCATCAACTCAAGATGGTCGATCAGCTGAATAATTTGGTTGGAGGGCTTTCCCGCTTGATGATTGATGAAGCTCTACCGCTTGACTTATCGGATAAGTTTCTTAAAGCCACGAATACTTACCAGCTGTCTGATGGATCGGAAATTGTTTTACAATTGTATCAACAAGATGAATCATACTTTTTAACCGTTGCAGGTGAAAAAGTGTCTCGTTTTGAGCCCTGGATGATGAAAATCGCTGCTTACAAATTTGAGGCTTTGAATAAACAATTGACTGATGTGATTGAACCTAAAGTCAAAGAGAGCACTGTTCCAACTGCTGAGACACAAGTGGAAAACCCCCTTGAATAAATCTTCATTGTTTTTAATAGTCGCAGCAGTTTATGGACTGACTGCTGTGGCTTTTGGTGCACTTGGCCAACACTTATTTTCAATTGAAACTGGCTCACATCAAGCACAATTATTCCAGCATGCATACACTTACCAGCTCATTCATGCTTTGTTGTTGTTTTGGATTGCCACACAATTAGATGAGGGGTTTTGGGTAAGGGCAGCTGCTTATGCCATCGGTCTGGGTGTGTTGTTATTTTGTGGTGGGCTTTACATATTAGTGTTCATCGGTAAAACGTCCTTTTCTTGGATAACACCTGTTGGCGGCTCGTTAATTATCCTGGGGTGGCTGAATCTGGTCATTCATGGTTTTAAAAAGTTAAAAAGCCATGGATAAACACCAGCAGGCCATTGATTATATTGTTAAAAAAGAACCGATGTTGTTACCTGTGGTTGAGCAATTTGGTGTTTATGAATTGCAAGCTGATAACTGTTTGAATGTGTTTCAAGCGGTCAGTCGTACCATTATTTACCAACAATTGGCTGGCAAAGCTGCTGCCAGTATTCATCAGAAATTCAAAAACTTGTATGTCAATGCTGTGCCCACAGCTGAACAAACTGATCAAATGTCTTTTGACATCTTACGTTCAGCAGGACTATCCAATGCAAAAGCTAAAGCTGTGATGCATCTGTCTCAATGTGTACTTGATGGTAGCTTGCCTGAAACAGAAATAATTAAAAAAATGTCTGATGCTGATGTTGTTGCTCATTTGACGCAAATTAAAGGTGTCGGTCCTTGGACTGCGAACATTGCTTTAATGTTTTGGCTGGCAAGACCTGATATTTTTCCATTGAATGATTTGGGTTTAAAAAAAGGCCTGCAAAAATTATATAACTTAGCTGAATTACCCGATGAACAACAAACCCAGCACTATGCGCAACAATGGCAGCCTTACAGGACTTACGCAAGCTGGTATCTGTGGCGAATCCTTGAACTTTAACTTTTTGTTAATTTATCGATGATTTAGCATTCTAACCGTTCTTTTTGCGACTCAACGCACAATTCCAAATAGCGGTTTTTTTAAACTGATTGACCTGTGAAAAAATAAAATAGGTCATGAAAAATAATAATAAACAACGCAGATCATTGATGACTGGTGGCGTAGCAGCCATTGCTTTGTTGTCAATTCCAGTCACCAATCAGGCACAAAAAAAACTTCCTAAAAAGCCTGCAAGGTTAACCAGTAAAAATAAACAACCTAATCAGCTAAAAGCTGTGCCTTTACCAGAGCAATCATTTGCACATATGGTATTTAATCGTTTGGGTTATGGTATGACAATTGGAGAATTTGATCATGACAGTTTTAATGCATTAGCAGGTAATTCTAATCAAGAAAAGTTGGCAACATTTGTTGACCAACAATTAGCTGGTGGAAATGATGTTGACGTTAATAATCGAATTGCCACGGCTGGTAATTATGCCACATTGAATAAACCCTTAACCCAAATGTGGGATGATCACCATGTGAATCCAGGTTCCGGGGTCATGAGCTCCTATCGGCCAATTTATGAAATGAAGCGGTTGAAATTTTTAAGAGCGGCTTATTCATTGTTTCCACTTCGTGAGCGAATTGCAGATTTCTGGCATGATCATTTCAGTCTAAATGGTGATGATTATTACGCACGTTCTACCATGACGAGTTGGGATCGTGATGTCAT
>JAGRJR010000008.1:0-47785 GCA_020442635.1 Lysobacterales bacterium | reverse complement strand
CGCACTCATATGTTGGGAAATTTCAAAGATTTTCTGTTAGCTACAGCGCAACATCCGGCGATGTTGTATTACCTTGATAATTACAATAATTCTGACTCAGAACCCAATGAAAATTATGCCCGAGAATTATTTGAGTTGCATACTTTAGGTGTGGAAAATTATTATGGTCTGGCAGAGCCTGCTGATGTTCCATTGATTCAAGTGAGTGAGGTAGGTGCTCCGTGGCCGGCTAATGGTATGATTCAAGAGTTTTACGTGGATGATGATGTCTATGAAGCCACCCGCTGTCTCACTGGTTGGAGAGTCAATGATGCTAGCAGTTTGGGAGATACCGGGGAGTTTTATTATGACGATGATCGTCATGACCGTTTTTCAAAAGCTGTACTGACTGGTGGCTGGAATAATATTCCAGCCAATCAGCAGGTTCAAGATGGTTATGACTTGATTGAGTTATTGGCTTATCATCCAGGAACCGCCAAGCACATTGCTGGTAAATTGGCTCGATTTTTTATTACTGATGAGCCACCACAAACGGTGATTGATGATGTGTCAACAGTGTTTTATGACAACCGCTATCAAGCCAATCAATTGGAACTGGTGTTCAAAGCATTGTTCAATCATGTGGATTTTGCAGACCCTGCTTATTGGCAAAGTAAATTAAAAAGGCCTTTTGATACTGTGGTTTCTGCCATGCGGGCTTGCGAGGCAGACTTCACTATTAAACCCGATGATGATGACAGCAACAGCTTTGAATATCGCATGGATGATACTGGCCATTTTCCCTTTGAGTGGCAAGCACCCGATGGCTATCCCGTTGAGTCATCTTATTGGATGAGTTCTACTGCGCTGATTCAGACCTGGAAAACTGTTGATTGGTTAGCAGATAGAAGTAACTCCGGTAATTATTTGTTACCAATCAGGGTTCGTACATTGGAACATTTTCAAGGCATACAAAACCAGTTAACGCCAGAAAATATGTTGGACTTCTGGATGAGTAAAATTTTTGATTACTCACCAACTGGTGGTTGGATAGGCGATCCAGTATTTGAAGCCATTATTCCATTTCTTGTTCAACAGCCTTCCAATGGCTCATATCCACCGTGGCAAAGATCTTTAACAATTCCTTATTCGGATTTGGAAGAAAACAGTTGGCCGTATCGCTGGCATGATAGGTTACGGGGTATGGTCAGTTTGATTTTGGCTTCGCCCTATTTTATGCAACGGTAATGGAGTGGAATGATGAAAAAAATTAACAGAAGAACATTTTTACAATCAACAGCTGCTTTAGGGGCGTTAACAGGAATCAAAGTTGCCAGGGCAGGAGCCTCAAGTCCCAGTAATCAGCCCATCATCATCGATTTGTTTATGCGAGGCGGTATGGATGGATTGAATGTAGTACCACCTTTTTCAGGCCCAGATCGTGCTTTTTATGAAAACTTAAGACCCAATATTCAGGTTCCATTGACAGGCACTAACCCGGTGATAGACATAGGTGAAGCATTCGGTTTTCATCCGGCCGCGATTGGTTTGAAAGACATGTATCTTGCTGGCGATTTAACCGTGATTCATGGTACGGGTTTGCCGCAAGAGCATGTGACCAGGAGTCATTTTGATGCAACCAAGTTATTGGAGCTGGGGACACCACAAAGCTTATCCACTGTAGATGGATGGTTAACCAGACATTTGAACAGTACACCTTATATCACCGGAGCAGAAGTGATTCCGGTTTTGGTGTCAGCAAGTTCAAACCCCATCAGTTTGCAAGCCTATTACAATGCATTAACCGTCGATCAGGTCAATGGTTATCATCCGAATTCTGGCGAATTTCAGGATGAGCACGCTGCGGCCATCGGCAACATGTATGCCGGTAACAGTGCCCTGGATTTATCAGTGGCTGGTGCCATGAATACCCTGGCCATTATCTCTGCCCTTGATTTGGAAAACTATGTGCCAGCAGGTGATGTGGTTTATCCAGATAATAATTTAGGTCGTCAACTTTCTTTGATAGCACAATTAATTCGTGAAGATCTTGATATCAATGTGGCCACAGCAGAATATGGTGGTTGGGACACCCATAATGGTCAGGGTGATGGTGGCGGTGGTTATTTCTTTGGCAAGGTGGCGGAGTTATCAGATGGCCTTTATGCTCTTTGGTCAGATTTGAAAGCAGCTGGTCTTGGACAGCAAGTGATTATTATTGTACATTCAGAATTTGGTCGTCGTGCCAGACAAAATGGTGATAATAACAGTGGTACTGACCACGGTTCTGGCAATGTGATGTTGGTGATAGGTGGTCGAGTCAACGGTGGACAAATGTATGGTACCTTTGCAGGGCTTTCCAATGAGCAATTGTTTGGTGGTGAGGACGTATCACCAGAAGTGGATTTTCGGCAGGTTTATGCCACCATAGTGCAAGAAGTTTTAGGAAACCCCTTCATAGACCAAGTATTTCCTGGTTATACCAATCATAGCAATATGGGTTTTGTTTCACCTGATTTGATTTTTAAATCCAGCTTTGATTAATGGATGTGAACAGACAGCAGTAAAACCTGATGTCTGTTCACATTTAACTTTCCAAAAATTCTTTTTTGACCTGGGCAAATGCATCCAGAGCTATATCTAAATCGTTTTGTGTATGCGCTGCTGAAATTTGTAGGCGGATTCTGGCCTTGTCTTTGGGTACCACTGGGAAACTAAATCCAATGCAATAAATACCTAATTCAAGCAGGCGGTCGGCCATATTTTTGGCCAGCCGAGCATCTCCCAACATGATTGGGGTTATGGGGTGAGTTTCACCAGAAACAGTAAAACCCAACTCAACAATTTTTTTGCGGAAATGTTGAGTGTTTCGTTCTAATTGGTCACGTAATACGGTTGAGTCAGATATCAGCTCAAAAACCTTGATACTGGCTGCAACCAGGGGTGGTGGTAGCGTGTTAGAAAACAAATAAGGTCTTGATCGTTGTCGTAACAATTCTATGATCTCTTTTTTACCAGTGGTGAAACCACCTGAGCCACCACCCAAGGCTTTACCCAAAGTTGAAGTAAAAACATCAATTTTATCCATAACCCCTTCCAATTCAGCTGATCCTCGTCCGGTGGCGCCAATAAAACCAGTGGCATGCGAATCATCAACCACCACCAGCGCATCATATTGTTCAGCCAAGCCAGTAATGGCTTTGAGTTTGGCGATGGTGCCATCCATGCTGAACACGCCATCAGTCACAATCAGCCTTTGTTTACAATGCTGAGTTTTTTGCAAGATGGTTTCCAATTCCTGCATGTCGCTGTTTTTGTATCGGTGTCTTTGTGCTTTGCATAAGCGTACTCCATCAATGATGGATGCGTGGTTGAGTTCGTCACTGATGACCGCGTCATCCTGATCTAAAATGGTTTCAAATAATCCACCGTTGGCATCAAAACATGATGTGTATAAGATGGTGTCTTCAGTGCCAAAAAAATCACTGATTTTTTGTTCCAGTTCTTTGTGTAAATCCTGAGTACCACAAATGAATCGTACTGAAGCCATGCCAAAACCATGAGTGTCTAATGCTTTTTTGGCCGCTTTGATGATTTCCGGATGATCGGCCAAACCTAAATAGTTGTTGGCACAAAAATTGATGACCTTTTGTCCGCCAGGTAATTCGATGTGTGCAGATTGCGGACTGGTAATGATTCGTTCAGATTTATAAAGACCTTCGTCCTTTATGGATTGAATAATTTCGTTGTAATTTTTCATGGTTAACTCGATTCTGTGTTAGTTCCAGGTGCAAACGACTTTGCCGCACTGGCCAGAAGCCATCAAATCAAAGCCAGTTTGAAAGTCATCAATATGAATTTCATGAGTCAAGGCCTTATCCAATGGAAATCCTGATAACAACAACTGAGTCATTTTGTACCAGGTTTCATACATTTTTCTACCAGTGATACCCTTGACTGAAAGTCCTTTGAAAATAATGTTATCCCAATTGATTTGCGTACTATCTGGTAACATACCGAGCAGGGTAATTTTACCGCCGTTGTACATGCTGTTAAGCATGTCATTAAAGGCCATTGAATTACCAGACATTTCCATGCCAAGGTCAAAGCCAGTGATGTTCATTTCTTTCATGACTTCAGACAGTTTTTCCTTGGCGACATTGACACAACGGGTAGCTCCCATTTCTTTGGCCAAACCCAAACGATAGTCATTAACATCAGTAATGACTACATTTCTGGCACCTACGTGTTTACAAATGCCCGTAGCGATAATGCCTATGGGTCCTGCACCCGTAATCAATACGTCCTCACCCACCATGTCATATTCAAGGGCACAATGTGCTGCATTACCAAATGGATCAAAAAATGCAGCCAGTTTGGATGGAATTTTTTCAGGGACTGGCCACAGATTTTGTACCGGCATTGAAATGTATTCAGCAAAAGCACCATCCCGGTTGACACCTATACCTCGGGTGTTAGGACAAAGATGCGGCGTGCCTGCTCTGCAGTTGCGGCATACTCCACAGACAATATGCCCTTCAGCACTGACGCGTTGACCGACTTTATACCCAATGACTTCGCTACCCATGTCAACAATGTGTCCAACAAATTCATGGCCAATTACCAAAGGTGGTTTGATGGTTTTTGCCGACCATTCATCCCATTTATAGATATGTAAATCTGTACCACAAATGGCGGTTTTTTCAACTTTAATGAGTACATCATTGTGACCCATTTCAGGCATTGGAACATCTTCCATCCAAATGCCAAGTTCAGCTTTTTTCTTTACCAGTGCTTTCATGGTTGTTCATTATAAGACCAGAATTTGGGAGGCGTTATTATAACGTTTTGAGAGGAAGATGGGTGCGTAATTCTTGATTGAATCACGCACCTGGCAATTAGCCGTTTTGTGTAGTGGGTTCTCGTAAATCTTTATGCAAAATTTTGCCGACATTGGATTTGGGTAATTCTTCCCGGAATTCAACCAACTTAGGCACCTTATATCCAGTTAAATGTTCGCGACAATGATTGATGACATCTTTGTCGGTGAGCGCTTCATTGTTTTTTACTACGAATAATTTAACAATCTCACCTGATTTTTCATCTGGAATACCAACGGCGGCACATTCCACAATGTTGTCATGTAAACAGGCGGCATCTTCTATTTCATTAGGAAATACATTAAAACCAGAAACCAAAATCATGTTTTTCTTGCGATCAACAATTTTGAAATAACCATTTTCGTCCATGACAGCTACATCTCCAGTTTTCAACCATCCATCAACAATTGTTTTAGCGGTTTCATCTGGTCGATTCAGGTAACCTAACATCACCTGTGGCCCTCGGATACACAATTCACCAGCTTCTCCTATGGGTAATGGGTTGCCATCATCGTCTTGGATTTGACAATCAGTACCTGGAATAGGGATGCCAATGGTGCCGTTATATTCCTTCATCGGCACGATATTCATGCAGGCTGCTGGTGACGTTTCTGTCAGGCCATAGGCCTCAGCCAATGTTACACCCGTGACTTGCTTCCACTTGGTAGCCGTGCCTTTTTGTACCGCCATACCACCACCCAATGCAAATTTGAATTGAGAAAAATCTAAATCAGCAAAACCAGGGGTGTTTAATAAACCATTAAATAATGTATTAACACCCGTTAATACCGTGAATTTATGTTGGGAAAGTTCTTTGACAAATCCGGGCATATCACGTGGATTGGTAATCAAAATATTTTTTGATCCATATTGTGCAAAGGTTAAACAATTCGCTGTAAGGGCAAAAATATGATAGAGGGGCAGTGCTGTGATGATGATTTCTTTACCGTCTTCTATTTCACTTGATATCCATAAGCGGGTTTGGGTGACATTGGATACCATATTTTTGTTGGTCAGCATGGCGCCTTTAGAAACACCGGTAGTGCCACCAGTGTATTGTAAAAAGGCGATGTCATCGAGTTTGCGTTTAACTGGTGTATAGGTCAGCGACCGCCCCATTTTTAAGGCTGTTTTGAAGCTTACAGAACCTGATATGTTAAAGGGAGGTACCATTTTTTTGACCTTTTTGATAACAAAATCCATAACCATTCCTTTCAAGCCACCGACCATTTCACCAATGGTCGTGGTGATGACCTTTTCTACACCAGTCTTATCAACGATTTCTGCCAGTGTACAGGCGGTGTTTTCAATCACAATAATGGCCTTGGCACCTGAATCATTTAACTGATGTTCAAGCTCTCTTGGTGTATACAGTGGATTAACATTAGTTACCACCATGCCAGCTCTTAAAATGGCTTGAACTGCAATCGGGTACTGCAATACATTGGGCATCATGATCGCAATAGAGTCACCTGTTTTAAAGTTTGCTTGCAAAAAAGCGGCCAGCTGTTTACTGTATTCGTCCAGTTGTTGATAAGTGATTGATTTGCCAAAGTTGACATAGGCCTCATTGGAGGCGTATTTTTGACAAGCATCGTTCAACATTTCGGCGACTGAGTCATAAGGCAACTCGCCTAATTCGTGGGGAACATCTGGTTTGTATTGTTTTAGCCAAGGTCTTTCTATGGTCATTGATACCTCTTTGTTGTTATCAAAGACTTTGGCATAAATCGTCAATCAAGCAAAACAGTTTAAAAGTAAATTTCGGTGCAAACGATTACTTATGCTTCTTCCTTGAACTTTTACTTTTAATTTCTTTTTTACAATGACCGAGATTAAAGCCGAGGTCTTAATTATTCTGAATTAAAGAACCCAATGCTTGGTTTATATTAAGCAAAGGGTCTCAATTGGTTTTAGCACTTTCATATTAAATGTTTTTATGACTTTTATCTACCAATTTGATAGACTTTAGTTTCATCAATATTCACAGTTTGTATGGAATCTGAACTTTTAGCGAATACCTTACAACCCCATGCAATGGGGGTTTTGATTTTGACCTTGGTGGCGTTGATTTTGTTTGCCAATGATAGAATCCCTTTGCAAACCTCCAGTCTATTTGTACTTTGTGTGTTGATATTGGGTTTTCATGTGTTTCCATACCAACAAAGTGATGGCAGTATTTTTCCGATCAAAACTTTTTTTCTTGGCTTTGGTAATGAGGCTTTGATTGCTGTATGTGCGTTGATGGTGGCAGGACAAGCACTGGTGAGAACCGGTGCGATGGAACCCATTGGTCGCTACTTGGCAAAACTATGGAAACTCAGTCCGTCTTTGTCATTGCTATTGACATTGATTACGGGTGCGGTACTCAGTGCTTTCGTTAACAACACACCTATTGTGGTGTTGTTATTACCAGTGTTGATCAGTGTTTCGTTGCGAACCGGTCAATCCACATCTGGTACTTTAATGCCTATGGGCTTGGCGACTTTGTTAGGAGGGATGGCGACCACCATTGGAACCTCAACAAACCTGCTGGTGGTGAAAGTGGCTGAAGATTTAGGGGTGCCAGAGTTTGGTATGTTTGATTTTATCTTGCCAGTAACCATTACTGGGGTCGTGGCCATTTTGTATTTGTGGCTAGTGGTGCCTAAAATTCTTCCCGACAGAACCCCGCCGTTAAAAGACACCTCTCCACGGATGTTTTCAGCCGCCATTAAGATTAATAAGGGCGATTTTGCGGACGGTAAAACCTTGGCCGAAATCAGGGAAAAAGTCGATGGAAAAATCAATATTCAAAGGATTGTAAGGGGTGAAGGCTTGTCCATTGCCACCCTACCTGACGTGGTGATTAAAGCAGGAGATCGACTGATTGTGACAGATACTGCGGATAATCTACGTGAATATGAAATAGAGTTAGGTGGCTCCCTGTTTACTGGAGAACATCAGGTGGATGAGTCACATCCGCTTTCTGCTGGTGACCAATCAATTGCCGAATTGGTAATTACTTCTGGTTCTTTGTTGGATCGTGTTAGGGTGGGCGATGCACGTTTAAACAGTAAATACAGCCTGACTTTACTGGCTGTGCACTCACAAGGTAAAGAAACCACAGCCACGACTAAAGGCATTGATGATTTGATTTTCCGTCCAGGTGATGTGTTGTTGGTTCAGGGGACTCATCAAGCCATTCAAGAGGTCAAGAAGACCGGGTCTTTGTTAGTATTGGACGGTGGTGAAGAATTACCACATACCAAAAAAGCACCTTTTGCTTTGGCCGTGATGGCGGCTGTTGTTGGCTTTGCTGCGTTTAACATAGTGCCGATTTCAATTAGTGCAATTATCGGGTGTTTTGTTTTGATTGCCACCGGTTGTTTGCGTTGGCGTGATGCCACCCATGCCTTAAGTGCACAAGTCATTTTCATTATTGTGGCTTCGCTTGCATTGGGGGCAGCTTTGATGTCTACTGGCGGTGCTGTATACCTGGCTAATTTATTTGTGGTGTCCACTTATGGTTTTCCTCCGGGTGTAGTGCTGGGTATTTTGATGTTTTCAATGGCCATTTTGACCAATGTAATTTCTAACAATGCCGCAGCTGTTATTGGCACGCCGATAGCTGTCAGTATTGCGCAACGCTTAGGTATGCCAGTTGAACCTTTTGTTTTGGCAGTGTTGTTTGGTGCGAATTTGAGTTATGCCACGCCCATGGCATATCAAACTAATTTGTTGGTTATGAATGCAGGTGGTTATAAATTCATTGATTTTGTTAAAGTAGGAGTGCCGTTGACAATCATAACCTGGGCCATGTTAACGGGGATGCTGACTTGGATTTATCAATTGTATTAAAATAAGAAGAAAGTGCTAATGGCCCTTACTAAATAAAAATCTGCATAGGCTTAAAAACCTAAGTAGAACAAAAAAGAGGAAACAAAATGGGTGAACAAAATATATCAAGAGGTGGTGATAATGAGGCCAAAAGGCTGTTTACCCGTGCGGTATTAAACGATCTGAGGGCACTTGAACTGATGATTGCCAAAGGATACATTGAATCTGGTGCAAGAAGGATAGGCGCCGAACAAGAAATGTTTATTACCGATCATGATTACAGTCCCAATTTAACAGCATTAAAAATCCTCGATGACATTGAAGATAAGCGTTTTACCAATGAAATAGCACTGTTTAACATAGAAGCCAATTTGACCCCAAGGCGATTTGAAGGCAAATGCTTGAGTCAGATGGAAGAAGAAATCAAAGAGGTGATTTCTATTGCTAAACACCATGCGGGGAACCACGATTCAAAAATCATTTTAGCTGGCATCTTACCTACATTGAGGCAATTGGATTTAACCATGGACAGCATCACTCCAGTTGATCGTTACTATGAGCTCAATGACCGACTCAGGGAAATTCGTGGCTCAGATTTCAGAATGGATATTCGTGGTGTTGATGAATTATCGGTCACTCATGATAATTTTATGTTAGAAGCTATGAATACGAGCTTTCAGGTGCACTTTCAAGTCAGTGGTAATGAATTTGTTAACATGTATAACTTGTCTCAAGCAGTCACCGCCCCATTGATGGCAGTGGCCGTTAACTCAGGATTGATTCACCATTATCGATTGTGGCATGAGTCGAGAATTGCTGTTTTTCAAAATTCTATTGACACCCGTTCCACGACTCATCAAAAAAGAGGGGCTCAACCACGGGTTCATTTTGGCAATGAATGGATTGAGAGTATTGTTGATGTGTTTAGGGATGATATATCACGCTTTTCCGTGGTGTTGACATCGGAATATGAAGAAGACCCTGTGGCAATGGTCGAAGCCGGCGAAATGCCGAGGCTTAAAGCATTGATGTTACACAATGGTACGGTTTATCGTTGGAACCGACCTTGTTATGGTGTGAAGGATAATGTGCCGCATTTGCGCATTGAAAACCGGGTTTTACCTGCTGGGCCTTCTGTGCTGGACGAGGTTTCTAATGCCGCCTTTTATTTTGGTTTGATGTCCGGGATGAGTCAAAAATATCAGGACATTACTCAGGTTTTGAGATTTTCTAATGCTCGAAATAATTTTTTACAGGCCTGTAGGAATGGTTTGGAGTGTCATTTCAACTGGATAAATGGTGAAAGCCTGTCTGCTACTAAATTGATAAAAAATGAGCTGTTACCCATCGCTGAAAGTGGATTAAAACATGCTGGTCTTGACCATGGTGATATTGAACGGTATTTGAGTACCATTGTACGTCGGGTTGAGTCGAAACAAACTGGCGCTCGTTGGGCCATCAAGTCCATCACTGAGATGGACAAGAACATCCATCCTGATGAAAAAGTGCGGTCTATTGTTGCGGAGATGGACAAACAACAGACCATCGATCGACCGATTCACGAATGGCCCTTGGCTCAAATCAATAATCAAACCGACTGGCGGGCCAGTTTCATTTTAGTGGGGCAATTTATGATCACCAAATTGCTTACTGTAAGACCTGATGACTCCATGGACCTCGCCGCCAGTATCATGGACTGGAAAAGGGTCAGGCATGTGCCAGTAGAAAATGATGAAGGTGAACTGGTTGGTTTGGTATCTAACCGTTCGGTACTCAAAAAAATAGTAGAAGGCGGAGAACACAAGGCCACTGCTATCAGGGAAATCATGAATGAGAGTCCCATATTTGTCACACCAAAAACCACCACCGTTAAAGCGATTCAAATCATGCGGAATAACCGCATCTCATGTCTACCAGTCGTTGAAGATGGTAAATTGGTGGGGGTGATTACTGAATATGATTTGATAAAAATTGCCAGTCATGTACTCGAGTCTGATTTGAAAGCTTACAAACAGAAAATAGCAGAAGAATCAGAAAATGATTGAACCTGTTTTTTTAATTCAATTCAGCTTGTCAAGAGCAAGATGAGATAGAATGCTTTTCCTAATAAATAAATTAAGTATCCAGGAATAAATCTATGAAGTTAACACTAAAACCCACAGTGACGGCTGTGTTATTGGCTATATCGGGCTATGGTGCCACTTCAACTTTTGAAGTGGTCAAGCGCAAACAATTTGATACTAACGTACAAAAGCAAGCCTCTAACCCCAAAACACTGAAACTAAATGCCGCTGAATTTGATCCGGTTTTCGAAAAAATTATACTGCCTGAATTGGCCGAATCTATGCATGCTGTATCGCAATATGGACTTGTGCAGTTTTATCAAAATAATACAAATGCAGCCAACAAAATAGAATCGCTTGGTGCAAAAATTCTGGGATACTTACCTCATGATACTTACATTGTTCAATGGGACAAATCCGTCAAAGCTCAATTATTGAACTCAAAAGAATTCCGCTATGTAGGTAATTACCAAAAGGTATACAAGCTCAGTCCAGTTTTGTGGAACTCTGTCAAAAGCATTGATAAAAGCAAATACCAGTCATTAACTATAGAACTGATGGGGTTTAATGGCGTTAATACAAATGATTTAATAAAACTTATTCAAAAATACAGTCCGGATGCCTCTATTGCCAACAGCAAAGCTATAGATGGTATGCCTTATGTAAGATTGACAGTTAATAAGCAAATCAAAGAAGTTGTATTAAATCTGGCAGGTTCTGAACAGGTAATGTGGATTGACAAATATCTACCGGTAAAAATTCACAACATTGACTCTGTTGGCCCAATTCAGTCTAACAGTGCTGAAATTACAGATGCCACTATTTGGAACAGAGGAATTATAGGCACAGGACAAATTGTTGCTGTGGCTGATTCTGGTTTGGACAGAAATCAAGACTTTTTTTCACAATACTACACAGGCACCGGTACTGTGACCAAAAAATACACAGATGCGGTTAATACCACTGGAAGTAATCTTGGAGAAATGCATCCAGACAATAAAGTCATTGGCTACTTTGTCCAACCTGGCGCCTCCGCTTACGATAATGATGAAGAATGTGATGAGGATAGTGGTGGAACTGGATTTCATGGTACCCATGTAGTCAGTACAGTTGCTGGTGATTCAGGAACTGCTGCCACTTCAAGCCATGCCAACTATGATAACGGTGATGGTATGGCACCGCATGCACAAATACTTTTTCAGGATTTAGGTAACAGTCAAACAGGTTGCTTGAGTGGAGAAGGCGGTTATGACATGTTTGTGCAAGCTGCAAAAGCGGGTGCAGGCATTTCATCAAATAGTTATGGTACGGCTGCTGAAGAAGATGCTGCTGCTGATGGTTATAAATACAACGATTATGAAGTTGATAAAGCCAGCTATGATATTGAAGATTTGCTTATTATTTTTGCGGCTGGAAATGATGGAGACACAGGTTTAGGTCATCCTGGACATGCCAAAAATGGTTTGGCTGTAGGGGCACTTGGACATGGTGATTCAACTTTAACAGCTATGTTTTCATCCCGAGGGCCAAGTTATGACGGCAGGGTTAAACCTGATATCATGGCACCTGGTTTTAGTATTGTTTCCGCAGCAGGTAACACCGACAATGCAATTCCTCCAAGTCAAACGCCAACAGCTTTGTCTACCAAGTCAGGTACCTCAATGGCTACCCCCACTGTTGCTGGTGGTGCTGCCTTGATGAGGCAATATTTTATGGATGGCTTTTATCCAGATGGGAGTAAAAAAACAAACAACGCGTTGAAACCTTCAGGCGCTTTAATGAAAGCTACTTTGTTGAATGGTACCAGGTTAAGAATTAGGACGCCATCCACTGATCAAGGATGGGGCAGAATCTTTCTAGATAATAATTTATATTTTTCTGGTGACAGTCGGGATTTAAGGGTCTGGGATTTGCCTCATTCAAATGGTTTGAGCACTGGTGATGAGATGATTTTCGATGTGGAAGTGCCCGCCGGTGAACCATTCAGAGCCACCTTGAGCTGGTTTGATCCACCCGCTGCATTGGGAAATGGAAAAGCATTGATCAATGACTTGGATTTAGAGGTTAGGTTCAACGGTAGAGTCTATAAAGGGAATAACTGGTCTTTTGGTGAATCAGTAGAAGGTGGTCAAAGTGACGACAGAGACACCGTGGAACAAATTCACATTGCGGAGCCTGAAGCCGGAGTATATCAATTAGTGGTTAAAGGGACCCAGGTAAATGGTATTGGAACATCGGCCACTAGGAAACAAGGCTTTGCTTTGGTATCTTCTCAAAAACATTGTGACACAGGAGTCAGTGGTGGTGCTGGTTTAAACGTGATTGATTCATTGGGGGGAGATCCTTTAGTGGTTGTTGATCCTATTGCTGGTGTTGATGATTATCAGGTTTACCGAAAACCAGGTGGTTGTGGTGCTAATAACGATGGGTACAAATTTGTAGGTCAGATGAATGCTCAGAACAATGGGGGTTCATTTATAGATTTTGGAACCATATCAGGTGAAACATACGGTTATGCGGTCAGGGGTGTTGATGTTTGTGGAGAAGCTGAGTACAGCAGTTGTCAATCCATTGTTTCTAATGCTGCATGTGCACTTGAACCACAGTTTAATACTACTTCTGTTCAAGTAAGTAATACCAATGCCAGCAGTTGTGGTGTAACATTGCAATGGTCAAATGCCACCAACCAATGTGGTAATGATCCCGTTAAGTACAACATATACAGGTCCACTGAAGCCAACTTCAATCCAAATATAAATAATCGGATCGCTACGGCTGTCAGTGGTGGCGTCTATAATGATTTGACTGTTCAATCAGGACAAGTTTATCAATACATTGTAACTGCCGTAGATGCGTTGGGTAACGAAAGCATTCATCAAAATGCCCAGTCTATTTTAACCTCTGGCGACAATTTTACTGCGGGTGATTATCAGGATGATCCTGATGGAAATACCCTCGCTTTGTTGGATGCTCCCTGGACAATAAGTAGTTCTTGGGCTTCTACAGGCAATCAAAGTTTTCATAATGCTCAAGATGGATTTAACTATTCAGCCAATACCTGTGCTTTCGTGACATTGCCAGAAATTCAATTACAATCTGGTGCAAGCTTAAACTATGATGTTCGGTATCAATTAGAAGCACTATGGGATGGGGTGGTCGTACAAATTTCTACCAATGGTGGTGAAACATGGATGGACCTACCTCCTGATGGAGGTTATCCCTCAAGTTTTGCCGCAACGGAGCCAACCCCAGGTCAGCCTATTAACGCTTGTGGTTTTCGTAGTACTCAAGGTGCTTTCAGTGGTTCGCAAAGTGCATTTGTTACCAAAAACACAGATCTCTCGGCTTTTGCTGGAGAAAAGGCTATTATCAGATGGGGATTTTCATCTGACCCCGGTTCAGAAGAAGATGGTTTTTATCTTGATAATATTCATGTAAACAATGCCAGTTCGCCGGGTGTTTGTGAAGTGGCAGCCATCAATAAAAATACCTCTGGACCTTGGTATAACCCAGCTGAGAATGGTCATGGATTCTTTTTGGAGTTAATACCTGGAACTAATGGCGGTGCAGATCGATTAAACAGCTATTGGTACACTTATTTGGATGGGGCGCCACGCTGGGTTTTTGGTAATGCGCCAGTAAATGGTAACTCTGTGGATATTCCGATGTTTATTACCAGTGGGCCGGTTTCACCACCCAATTATGATGCCAATGATTTGAATATTGAGCCTTGGGGCGATCTAACTTTTGATTTCACTTCTGAAATTGCAGGAAATATCACTTGGGACAGCCAAATAGATGGTTATGGTTCAGGCACCATGCCAATCAATAAAATTGCCAATGTCAGTAATTCACCCAAAGCCTGTTTAAGTGGTTCATACAGTAATTCCAGTCAATCTGGACATGGCTACGTGGTTGAGATTGTGGGTGCTACTGGTAGTGAGAGTGTGTTGATTAGCTGGTACAGTTATGACGCACAAGGTGAACAAATTTGGTTGCTTGGTCAAGCGCCCTTGGAAGGCGATACAGCGACAGTGCCAGTCAATATTTTCAGTGGCACCGATTTTCCACCCAACTTTAATGCAGCTGATGTAGTTTCAGAACCATGGGGTACTTTGTTCTTGGATTTCAGCGCGGTCAATAAAATGTTGGTTACCTGGGAAACCAGTTATCAAGGTTATGAAAATGGTCAAATAAATACCGACAAGTTTACTTTGCTTAAAGGAAAAGGCTGTTATTGAATAATCCGCTCTGTGAAAAATCTTTCCTGACCTTTTTCAGAGTCGGTTATAAAACACCAGAAAAAATGTGATTTTTCTGGTGTTTTATGATCTTGCTTGAGTCTTTCGGTTAAAGGTGGTACATCCCTGTAATATACCATCGATCAGAAAAATGCAGGATAGTGACTATTTTTCGCTTGAAAGTAATATGGAGTTTTGATATTTTTCTTCAATAAAACAGTCTGTTACGCGTTTTCCAGGTTCGACTGAATAAACCTTTAACCGGTATTGTTTGTCAGTTTTTAGGCAATATCGGTTGATTACTGCTGAAACTCCATATAATAATCACTGCGGGCATATTCAGATTCAAAAGGGTGTGGTTTTTTCACAAATCCAAATCTGCCATATAATTTGATGGCAGGCTGCAAAGATGAGTGTGTTTCCAAGTAAAGTTTGGTTCCACCTAAATGACTAAACTCTTCAATGGCTCTTTGCATTAAAATAGCACCTATGCCATGTGCTTGATACTGTCTAGTGACTGCCATCTTGGTTAGTTCATAAATTTGCCTGCCATGGTGCTTCAAGGCAACGCAGCCTACAACTGCTTCACCCAGACATGCGTAAATGATTTGACCACCTTTAGCTATAATTTCATCTGGCTGTGATAACACGTGTTTATCAATCGGCTCAATCTGAAAGTATTTGAGTAACCATTCTTCATTCAAGGACTTAAAATGGCTGCCCAATTCTGGTTCATGAGTAAGGGTTGTGACTTCTAACACTGAATTTTCTCGAGCAAAAAGTGTATAATATTTGATTTTACACTGCAGGAAAATTTTATGGGAATTTGGGATAAATTATTTGGTGAATTGGTTGATGTGATTGATTGGACCGATGACACCAATCATACATTGGTTTATCGTTTTCCTCGATATGGCAACGAAATTAAAAATGGAGCTATGCTCACTGTTAGGGAAGGGCAAATGGCCGTTTTGGTGAATGAAGGTGAAGTGGCCGATATTTTTGAGCCTGGGTTGTATGAGTTAAGCACAGCTAATGTGCCAATATTGTCATCCTTGCAAGGTTGGAAACATGGTTTTGAAAGTCCTTTCAAAGCTGAAGTCTATTTTTTCAATACCCGGGTTTTTACCGACATGAAGTGGGGGTTGCGAAACCCTCTGATATTAAGGGATAAGGAATTTGGTGTAATTAGAATCAGAGCTTTTGGTAGTTATGCCTTCAGGATTAACAACCCTAAACTGATGATGTCAGAGATTGTGGGTACTGATGGTCATTTTGTGCTGGAAGAAATCATTGGTCAATTGAAAAACCTGGTGGTAACTGGTTTTGCCAAAGTAATCAGCGAATCTGGGGTTCCTGTTTTGGATTTAGCCGCCAGTTATGATGATTTGGGAAGCTTTCTTACTGAACAAATTCAACCCTTGTTTGAACAATATGGCTTAAAACTTGAGACTTTATTGGTGGAAAATGTTTCAGTACCTGAGGCGGTCGAACAAGCGCTGGACGAGCGAGCCAGTTCAATTGCAGTAGGTGACCTGAATCGCTTTACCCGTTATCAACAAGCACAATCGATGCGAGATGCTGCTAATAACCAATCAGCTGCTGGTGGAGGAATGGCAATGGGCATGGGTTTTGGTATGGCGCAATCTTTTGGCCAAGCCTTGGCTAAGGGAGATGATACAGATCCTTTAAAACCACCTCCGGTACCCGATAAGGCTAAGGAAATCAAACACTATTTTATAATTGTTGAAGGTGAAAGGATAGGGCCTGTTAATTTGGCTGCTGTTGCAACCATGATAGAAAAACATCAAATAACAGCGGATACTTTGATGTGGACGGCCGGATTAAATGACTGGACTGCAGCAGAAGGGCTATCTGAAGTGCTTTTACATTTGAAAAATCAACCACCTGCAATGCCCGAATAAACAGTCTTCATGACGTCTTATAAAAGTTTTAAATGCAATCAGTGTGGTTCTGATTTGGACTATGCTATCGGCTTGCATTCTTTGAAATGCATCAGTTGTGGACAAGTTGATCCGATTGAGACCGAGCCATTGGACAGCTATCTGGCGCATGATTATCAACAAACAGTCAACCATCTCAGTTATTTAGACCCAGTCATTGTTAATCATGAACTGAATTGCGAGAACTGTGGCGCAAATTTCACTTTGCCCACAAATGTGCATTCTGAAGAATGTCCCTATTGTGACATGAATGTGGTGGTTCCTGTTGATAATCAACGACTTTTGGCGCCAGATGGTGTGATGCCTTTTGAAGTACATCAACATCAGGCTGAAGAGTCATTCAAAAAATGGTTGCATGGCTTGTGGTTTGCCCCCACATCTTTGAAAAGAAAAGCCATTCAGGCTGAAGCTATACAAGGCTCATATATGCCATTATGGGCTTTTGATGCACAGGTTGAAAGCGACTACACTGGACAACGAGGTGATAACTATTACACCACTGTACGAGTTCCAACCAATGTGAATGGTAAAACAGTGATGAAGAACCAAACAGTGGTAAAAATCAGGTGGCGCAACCGATCAGGGCGTGTGTTTAATCAGTTTGATGATGTTGTGGTGATGGGGAGTTATACATTACCACTGAAGTTTCAGAATTTTTTATCACAATGGGACCTATTTAAAACCCAAAAGTACAATGAAAAATACCTCAGTGGTTTTCGTTCAGAACTTTATCAAGTGAGCTTACCTGATGGATTTAAGTTGGCCAAAGAAGTGATGTACCGCACCATTCGACAAACTGTCAGGCAAGACATTGGTGGTGATCATCAACGGATACACAGTATTGATTCCACATACCATGCAGTCGGATTTAAGCTGATGTTAGCTCCCATGTGGATATCTGCCTTTAATTACAAGAAAAAATCTTACCGTTATGTTATCAATGGCCAGAATGGTAAAGCTTATGGTGAGCGGCCCTGGAGTATTTATAAAATTATAGGGGCTTTGCTATTAGTGACAACCATAGCTGTTAGTATTTATATGTTCTCCCAAAAGTAACAGATACTAATAGCGACAAAAAAACGCCTTTTGAACATAGACATCCATTCAGCTTGACAGTAAACTTAGCGAATGTTCAATAATTCAAGGTGTTTAAAAAAACCTTAATGACAGAAGACCAGAGTAGGAAAGATTCTGATACAGAGAATCAGAAATCATGGCTGAGCAAATTAGCTAATATTTTTACCGATGAACCACAAAATCGTGAAGATCTCCTTGAAATTCTAAAGGAAGCCCATGACAACGGCTTGTTGGATATTGATGCACTGAATATGATGAAGGGAGCGCTTAAAGTTTCTGATTTGCAAGTCAGGCAGGTAATGATCCCAAGAGCTCAAATGGTGGTTATTCCCTTAACATCCAATATCGAAGATGTATTGCCCATTATTGTTGAATCTGGTCACTCAAGATTTCCTGTAGTGGGTGAAGATAAGGATGAATTAGAAGGTATTTTATTGGCCAAGGATGTGTTGAAATCATTTGTGAAAGATGAAAAAGATTTTAACCTTAAGGAAATCTTACGTCCTGCTGTGGTGATTCCTGAATCCAAACAAGTCAACATTTTGCTCAATGAATTCAGAACCACGCGCAACCATATGGCCATCATTATTGATGAATATGGTGGTGTGGCTGGTTTGGTAACCATTGAGGATATCCTTGAAGTAATTGTTGGCGAAATAGATGATGAATATGATGATCATGAAGACCCATATATCATGAAAGTTGATGAGTCAATTTATCGTATCAATGCTTTGACTACCATTGTCGAATTTAACGAGGCTTTTGATTTGGCATTTGATGATTCCGAGTTTGATACCATCGGTGGATTGGTGGCCAGTGAGGCTGGTCGATTACCCGAAACTGGCGAAGAAATTTTAGTAGGAAGTTTGGTGTTTAAAATCATCAAATCTGATAAACGTCGCATTGAATTTGTTGAAGTTGATTTTTCATAAATTTAAGACAGTTGGTATATTTGCTTCATGCCTCATTTTCTGTTTTTCGGTTCAAGCTGAAGCGAAAGTTCGTTTGATTACCATAGGGCCAGGTAATGCGTTTTGGTCGGCTTTTGGCCATACTGCATTGGCTATTAATGATCGTGTTTACGGATTTGGTTATTTTAGCTTCGAGGATGAGGGTTTGTTGCAAGCGTTCATTAACAACCAAATGTATTATGATATTGGTATCAGCGATTTCTCCGATGAATTGGCTATGGCTGAATGGCAAAATCGTACTTTTACTGTTCAGAATCTCGATTTTTCTGCCGAACAAGTGCAGCAAATTGAGGATTATCTTGAATGGCACAGTTTGCCGGAAAACCAATCTTACAGATATGATTATTTCATTAATAATTGTGCGACAAAAATTCGGGACATTGTAGATAACGCTTGGGAGGGAAGGCTGAAAGCTGAATACTCAAAGCTAACCCAGGACAGTTACTTTACCCAAACTTTTCCAGCAAAAAATCAGGCGCTGATGAATTTTGGTATTGTACTTGGCTATGGTTGGCCTGCATATGAAAATCGCACTGCTTGGGAGTTAATGGCGTTTCCTGTATTTTTTCAAGAAAAACTCACCGCCATGAGTTCTGATCTGGTTACATCAACCACCACAGTTTTTCAGTCTGATTATAAAAACTCAATTTATTCGTGGATGAATAGTCATTGGTTTCTGTGGTGTTATGTTGTGGTTTTATTTTTGAGCTTGTCTTTTAAAAAAAGTAGAAAATTGGGCAGTGGTTTTATTTATGCTTCACAAGTAATCTTGGGTGCTTTGATTCTCTACTTTTGGTTTTTCAGCGGTTATGACATCACAAAGTGGAATTTCAATGTTTTACTGTTTTCGCCATTGACATTGCTGCTGTTGTTTTCAAATCAATTCAAGTGGTTGTTGATGGCAAGCTATTTGGGTTGGGTCGTGGTCGCAATAATGTTACAAGCCTGGTATTTTTTTCCCATTGCTTTACTTCATCTGTATGGGTTAAAGCAAATGCCCAAGGTAAGTAATTGAATAAGAAATTGAAAGGTCAGGTTTTTATTTTTGATGTGCCTTTGGAGTAATTATTTAACTTTTCAGCGAAGGGCTCAAGATTGCATTTGGGTATCTCAATAAGGCTCATTAAACCACTGGAATTATAATCATGTTGTAAAAGCAGACCATCGAATTGTTTAAGCAGCTGATGTAATAACTGTCCATATTGAAAATCCAGTGACACCATCGCTGATACTTTAGGAACATAATTTTCAAAACCGGCAACTTGCAAATTTTTTGTAATCACACCACTATAGGCTCTGGCTAGACCTCCAGTACCTAACTTAATACCACCGTAATGTCTGATTACTAAAGCGCCAACAAAGTCAAAATCTGCGCCGTCTATCGCGGTTAACATGGGCTTACCAGCCGTTCCTGATGGTTCACCATCATCATTGAATCTATACTCATTGCCTATACGATAAGCCCAACAATTATGAGTGGCATTTAAGTCCAGGTGAAGGTTTAATTGTTCGAAGAAGTCGTCAACTGAATTGGTCGGAAAGCAAACACCTATGAACAGGCTTTTTTTAATCTCTTCTTCATAGGTGTTTGTTTGTGTAAGAATTTTTTTAGTCAAGTAATTCTTTAGGGATGGTTTGGTTAGGAAAGGTTATTCGGATATAGTCAAGTATATCGTTAGCCATTTTTTCATTACCAGACTCCCTAAAACGTTTCAGTCCTGCTATGGCTTTTTCTGCAGTGGAATATTGCATGGCGAAGGACATCAGATTTGAAGCTTTCTCTTTTCTTTCTTCAGGTGTCATAGACAGGGTGTCAACGACAGGTTTATCATATTCTTCAATGGTAATATCTTCTTCAACAACAGGCTTTGCAACCTGTTTCACATCTGTTGTGAAATTTTTAGTAGGTTGCTCAATAGCAGTAATGTTTCCTGCATCATTCTCAGAAGTTACCTTCCAAATAGCTGCGCCAGCTAATACTAAGCCTGCAATGATTAAAAAAGGTAATGCTTTTGAATTCATAAATAAATCCTCGATATTTTAGTTTGTGAGTGTCGCTTAGATGGTTTAACTATCAAAACGTTCAAAAATTTTGGCGTGTATTCTACCAGATTTGAGTTGAGTTGCTACTTTATCACCAATTTTAACTTGCTTGACGTCGGTGATTATTTGTTTTGTTTCGAAATCAGTGGTGACACTGTAACCACGAGCCAGTACCTGCAATGGGTTTTTATTACCGAGGTCATTGGCCATGAGCCCCAAGTTCTGTTTTGATGATTTCAAAGACTCCTGTATCAACCAATTCAAATGCTGCAAGTTTTGTTTCAATTCTTGCTGGTGATAATGAACATTGGGTTTGAGGTTAGCTATTTTGTGCTGAAGTTGATCAAAATGATTGTGTTTGCTTTGCCAATAATTGTTGAATGCATTATGCAAGTACTTGCGGTAACTGAGTAACGAGTTTTTTTGTTTTTCACAAAGGTTTTTGGGATGTACTTTTTCCAATCGATGATGGCTGGCATCCAGCATTTGTTGCTTAATTCTGATTTTGTCCTGTAACAGTAAATCCAACATTCTGCCTTGATGCATTAATGCTTGCTTTAATTGTGTAAAATCACCGGCTATGAAATGTGCAGCAGCAGTGGGTGTGATACAGGTCATATCAGCAACTAAATCACTGATAGATTCATCTGTTTCATGGCCAACAGCACTGATAACAGCTGTGCTCATCTGTGCCAGCTGATAAGCCATGAATTCGTCATTAAAAGCCCACAGATCTTCTTTTGAGCCACCACCTCTGGTTAATAACAGCACATCATGTTTTCCCTGATCAGCTTCCCGCAAAGCGTGATTAATCTGTGGAGGTGCATCTGTGCCTTGTACCGGTGTATGGTAAATCTTAATATCTATCAGTGGATTTTTTCTCAGTAAAACGTTCAAAATATCTTGTAAGGCAGCACCTTGTTGTGAAGTGATGATGCCAACTGAGCTGACAATTTTCGGAATGGGTTTCTTACGCTGTCGGTCAAATAGCCCAGCCTCCATTAATTTTTGTTTTAAAATCAAGAATTGTTGTTCTAAATCACCTTGACCACCCTGAATCACTTTCAGGACATTGACTTGAACATCTCCTTTGGGTTCATATAAGCTCATTTGACCCAGAAGTGTTATTTTGAGCCCTTTTTTTAGGGGAATACTGTGTTTTTGGCGAAACAAAACACATTTAATTCCAGCGTTTTGATCCTTTAATGTGAAGTAGCTATGGCCAGCTGGTGATTGATAATATTCAAAAATTTCACCACTTAACCAAAAGCTGCCAAACTGTTCTGACAAATGCTTTTTTAACATTTGATTCAAAACAGAGGGAGTCAGTGGATTTTCAGCTGTTTTACCAGGTGTTGATTGCATACTTATGTGTTAGAATACGCCGCTAATTTTTTTAGACCAAAGGTGCCACCATGAGAGTTCTTTACGATGCCTTAACCTTCGATGATGTTTTGTTGGTTCCCGATTATTCTGACATCTTACCAAAGGATGTTGATTTGTCCACTCAATTAACCCGTAACATCAAGCTCAATATACCTGTAGTATCAGCGGCTATGGACACTGTCACTGAAGCGCGTTTGGCCATTGCCATGGCACAATTGGGTGGTATTGGGGTCATTCATAAAAACCTGAGCATTGAAGATCAATGTGCTGAAGTCATTAGGGTCAAAAAATACGAGTCAGGAGTTATTAAAGATCCAATCACCGTTAATCCTTACACCACTATTCGTGAAGTTCTGGAAATTACCCGAAAACACCGGATTTCTGGAGTTCCTGTAGTAGAAGGTGATGAATTGGTCGGTATAGTGACCAGTAGAGACATGCGTTTTGAGACGGTTCTGGATGATCCAGTTCGAAACATCATGACTCGCAAAGAAAATCTGGTTACCGTTGGTGAAGATGCTGAAGCCAGTGAGGTTTTGCAGTTATTTCATGCCAACCGCATTGAAAAAGTATTGGTAGTCAATGATAAATTTCAACTCAAAGGACTGATTACAGTTAAGGACATTCAAAAATCTCAAGATTATCCATTGGCAGTTAAGGATTCCAGTGAACAATTAAGGGTGGCTGCTGCTGTTGGTCCTGGCGGAGATTCAGTTGCCAGAGTAGATGCCTTGGTTAAAGCTGGGGTGGATGTTTTGGTGATTGATACCGCGCATGGTCATTCAAAAGGCGTGATTGATCGTGTCAGAGAAGTCAAAAAACAATACCCAGATGTGGATGTCATTGCTGGAAACATCACCACAGGTAAAGCTGCATTAGCTTTGGTAGAAGCTGGTGTTGATGCTGTTAAAGTGGGTGTGGGTCCAGGTTCTATTTGTACCACACGTATTGTAGCTGGTGTGGGTGTGCCACAAATTTCAGCCATTGATGATGTGGCTAAAGCCTTGGCAGGTACCGGAGTGCCTTTGATTGCTGATGGTGGCGTCCGATATTCTGGTGATTTGGCTAAAGCGATTGTCGCAGGTGCCTCAACCATCATGATGGGTGGTATGTTTGCGGGCACCGAAGAATCACCTGGCGAAGTAGAACTGTACCAAGGCAGAACATTCAAATCTTATCGAGGTATGGGTTCATTAGGCGCCATGAACAAAGGCTCAAAAGATCGTTACTTCCAAGATGAAGTAGATGCAGAAAAATTGGTTCCAGAGGGCATAGAGGGCCGAGTGGCTTTCAAAGGCGCCTTAGCGCCGGTGGTTCATCAATTAATGGGTGGACTGCGCGCTTCAATGGGTTATGTGGGTTGTAAAAACATAGAAGAAATGAAAACCAAACCACAAATGGTGCGCATCACCAATTCTGGTGTTAAAGAGTCACATGTTCATGATGTGCACATCACCAAAGAGGCACCCAACTACCGAACAAGAACCTAAATTCACATTGATATTGGCTTATAAATTAATGATTTCAGCGTTTAAAAAATGATCATTTATACTCATAAACTCACATTTTTTTGATCTCATTAACTTCTAAACCAATCTAAGTGTTAATTAGATGAATTTTTTAGTCAGATAAAGTATGAATATTAAAAGCAGTAAAATTTTAATTCTTGATTATGGCTCTCAGTACACACAATTGATTGCCCGTCGTGTCAGAGAGCTGGATGTTTATTGTGAGATTTACGCCTGGGATGCTGACACGGCAGCCATCCAGGCATTTGATCCTCAGGGCATTATTTTATCTGGCGGGCCAGAATCAGTGCACATGGAAAATGCCCCGACTTTGAATGAAGTGGTTTTGCAAATGAATGTTCCAATACTGGGGGTTTGTTATGGCATGCAATTGCTCAATCAATATTATGGTGGTGTGGTAGAAGGCTCTGAGGAAAAAGAGTTTGGCTATGCTGAAGTTCATTGCACCGGTGAGTCACAACTGTTTAAAAATGTGGCCAAGCAATCTATGGATGTGTGGATGAGTCACGGTGATAAAGTCAAGGAATTGGCGTCGGTATTTCACCCCATTGCACATACCAGTTCAACCCCTTATGCAGCTTGTGAACACAAGGATTTACCCATATTTGGGGTGCAATTTCATCCAGAGGTTGAACACACGGCTGATGGCAGAGAAATACTGGGACAGTTTGTCCATCACATTTGTGGTTGTGAAAAGTTGTGGAAAACTGACAACATCATCGATACCCATGTGGATAATATCAGAAATTTGGTCGGCGATGAGAAAGTGCTGTTGGGACTCTCAGGTGGGGTTGATTCATCTGTGGTTGCTGCATTGATGCATAAAGCCATTGGCAAACAATTAGTTTGCGTATTTGTTGATACAGGTTTGTTGCGTTACCAGGAAGGGGACCAAGTGATGCAAACCATGGCTGACAAAATGGACATCAATGTCATTCGAGTTAATGCCCAACAAATGTATTATGATGCTTTACAAGGTGAAGCTGACCCGGAAAGGAAACGTAAGATCATTGGTGAGCTTTTTATCAGAATTTTTGAAAAGCAGGCCAAAGAATTGGATGACATTCAGTGGTTGGCTCAAGGAACTATTTATCCGGATGTGATTGAATCAGCTGCATCAAGCACAGGTAAAGCGCATGTGATTAAGTCCCATCATAACGTGGGTGGTTTGCCAGAAGATTTGTCGTTGAAACTTATTGAACCATTGAAAGATCTGTTTAAAGACGAAGTGCGTAAATTGGGTGTGAGTTTAGGACTTGATCCTGAAATGGTTTACCGTCATCCGTTTCCGGGTCCAGGTTTGGGTGTCCGAATTCTGGGTGAAGTTAAAAAAGAATATGCAGAGACCTTAGCCAAAGCCGACCATATCTTTATTGAAGAATTAAGGCGTCATGATTTATACGATAAAACCAGTCAGGCATTCGCTGTGTTTTTGCCCGTTAAGTCAGTTGGCGTAGTGGGTGATGCGCGCCGTTATGAATATGTCATAACTTTACGTGCTGTAGAAACTATTGATTTCATGACCGCACGGTGGGCTCATTTGCCTTATGAGTTTATTGATCTGGTTTCTCGTAGAATAATCAATGAGATAGATAAAGTTTCTCGAGTAGTTTATGATGTTTCCAGCAAGCCTCCTGCTACCATCGAATGGGAATAACCCAAGCCACAATTGATGAACATTTTATGCGCCTGGCACTCGAACAGGCGCACAAGGCACAAGCCATCGACGAAGTGCCGGTTGGTGCAGTGGTGGTTTATCAAGGTGAGGTCATCGCCAGAGCCCACAACCAAACCATTAGCTTAAATGATCCTTCGGCTCATGCCGAAATTTTAGCTTTGCGCGAGGCTGGTGAATACCTGCAAAACTATCGTTTAGTTGACTGTGATTTATATGTCACATTAGAACCTTGTGGTATGTGTGCTGGCACATTGGTTCATGCCAGAATCAAACATTTGATATATGGTACTGCAGATTTAAAAACAGGCGCAGTAGAAAGTATAGATCAGATTCTAACAAAGCCTCATCAAAATCATCAAGTCAATGTCCGTTCCGGCGTTTTGGCCGCAGAATGTGGTCAATTACTTAGCGACTTTTTCAGTGTGAAACGTAAAACCAAAAAGTCAAAGCATTGTGAATGATGTGAGCCAATAAGGCCGGAAAAATACTGTTGGCCTTAAGTGTCATCCAGCCATAAATGAACCCGATGCCAAATAAACTGATAAACTCAGGCCAGCTCCAGTGTACACATGCAAATAAAAAAGCGCTCGAAATCACCGCTAAGCAGTCAGGTGTCTTTTGTTTTAAGGTTTTGAGCAACAAGCCTCTGAAGTACAATTCTTCAAAAAGGGGCGCCAATATGACTGAACTGAGCATGACACTCCAAAAATAGTACCCGCGCACACCTTGTTGCCATCGTGTTAATGTTTCAGAATAGGATTCTGGTGAAAAAAAACGCATCAAATGATAGTCCGCGAGCCAGTATAAACAAGCTAAAAGCAAGCTCAGAAAAAACCATTTAAGTTCACAATGGTTAAGTGACAGAATAATGGCAGGCTTGGCTTGGAACGTCTTGATGAGCAATAACAGCAACAGTATAGAGCTGCTGAAAATCCATAAAGTAGGGTAAACCCCATCACTTGGCATGCTCGAGGTTAATATCAACAAGAAAGACACTATCCAAAGAGCTACCAGTGATAAGACGGTAACAGACTTTTTAAAACTCAGTCTATTGCCTGATGTTGGCATGATGTTTGGACGTTACCGTTTGTTAGTGAGCACTGTTGCCGTAACTGCTTAGGCTGGAGTTGGATGCGCTGGTTTGAGCGATTCTTTGATAACGGTTGTATAGTATTTTTACGCGTCTGACATATTCTTTGGTTTCAGGAAAAGGCGGAATTGAGCGACCATATTTCTCAACCGCAGTTTCACCAGAGTTGTAGGCAGCCAAATAAACATCAATGTTACTGTAAACCCCTTTTAAATGCTTGAGGTATGCAGCACCGCCATGGATGTTTTGTAATGGGTCATATGGATTGCTGACATCATAAGTTTTTTGAGTTAATGGCATTAATTGCATCAGTCCCTGTGCACCAGCAGAGGATACTGCTGTAGGTTTAAATGCAGACTCAGCATGAATCACTGCTTTCAATAAAGAAGACTCTAAACCATGTTTCTTTGCAGCTGAATCTATTTCAAGATTAAACTTATCAGTAATTAAAGGGGTGGTGTTCCAATTAACACTGTTTCTCCACTCTGAACACTCAGGGCATCTCACCGTCAGAATGTTATAGGATTTTCCAACAGGCTTTTTTGATGAATAGTGTATAATTCCATTTTTGTCGACATGCTTGTAAACCCGCATGTTTTTGCTGAAAGTTTCTGGAGATAAGGTCAAAAGTAGTCCAACCAGAAAAAAGAGAAAACTTGTGTTTTTGTTAGTTATGCCCATAAATACATTGAATTAATCACTAATCAGCTGTCAAATTATAAATAAATCAAGGAGTTTAAACAAACTGATGAAGCCATTTATCAACAAAATTGTTTCAAATTTCATACCAAAAGTGGTGATGATCTCATTATTGACCTTCATTTCTTTCAATGGTTTAGCCAAAAAATTCAAAGTTGACAAAAATACGTACTTTGAATTGGAAGGTGCTGTTAATGCAGTACTGGCATCGCCAGTGGCCGATTCTGCGCCTCTTGAGATGAAATTTATCAAGGAAAAATTAACATTGGCCAAACAAGCCAAGGCAGATCGTGATCGTAAACTGGAAGCACAATACACAGAACAAATTTATGCTGATATAGAAATTGCTAAATTGCGTGCTGAGCTAAATCAGTTGAATGACGTGTTGTTGAATAAGCGTGACCAAGTTTCTGAAGCTCAGTTGTATTTGAAAGAATTACAGGATCGTCTGAAATGAATAAAATTATTTTGTTACTGCTGTTAACTTTTTCGTTCAATGCATTCACTGCAAAAAAGAACCTTGAACTGGAAGCTTTGAGAATAGAGTTTGATACGTTCATTACTGACGACAAATACAAACCATATGCCAAAACTCAAAAAAACAAAGCCAAAACTGCTATTGAGGATTTATATAAAGCCAGAGGCAAACTTAAAGAACATGCAGTTTATTTGGCCAGACACGAGTTGAACAGTGCCAAAATGATGGCTGAAATTGAATATTTAAAACAACAAATCATCTTTGAAGATGAAAAACTGGAAGCACTAAATATTGAAATATTAAAGGCAGATGCTGCCGTGGCTCGCTGGGAAGCAGATAAGGCTCAATTATTATTAAACTTACAAGCCGAAGAGACTGAGCGCGAACGTATAGAAAAACAATTGGCGTTAGAATTAGCTTCTCAAAAAGCCAATGAGGCTGAAATCAAGCAGGCTGAATTGGAAGCAGCGAAAGCTTATGCCAAAAAGCAGGAAAAAGTAGCGGCTTTGGCCAAACAGGAAGCCGATTTGGCTTTTGAAGAAATTGATGCTTTACGTCGTCAACTGGAGTCACTGGCAGCCAGAGAAACTGCTGAGGGCATGGTGATGACTTTGGGTGATTTTGTTTTTGATTCAGCTTCTGCCAACATCAAACAAGCTGCCATTGATAATTTTCACAAAATATTAGAGTTTATTGACGGCTACCCTGATCGATCCATTCGGATTGAAGGACATACAGATTCTTCCGGCAGTGAAGCATTTAATCTTGATCTTTCGCAAGACCGAGCAGATGCGGTCAAAAACCTGTTGATAGAATACGGCATTGATTCCCTTCGGATTGAAGCAGTCGGTATGGGTGAGTCAATGCCTATTGCTGATAACAACACTGAAGCAGGTAAAGCAAAAAACCGCCGTGTTGAAATCATTATACTCAATAACTAGTTGAACCTGAAAATGTATAAGACACTGTTTTAATAAAGAAAAATATCGAAATACTACATTTTTCAACCGATAAAACAGTTGCTTCATTGCATTTTTCTGGTTGACGGCGTGGCACAGGTAAGTGCCACCTTGGGTCGGGAAGGCCCAAGTGAGGTCTTAAAACATCAGCAAAATCGCATTTTTGCAGTAAAGTGTTTTAAAACCGATTCTGAAAGAGGTCAGGATAAATTTTTTCAGGACAAACTAACTAATCAAAAAATAAAGAGAAAACCTATGCAAGTAGTCAATTCGGTGCTTGACCTGATCGGTCGCACACCCATGGTCAAAGTCAATCACCTGGATACAGGTGTGTGTGATCTCTACCTAAAATTAGAAAACATGAATCCAGGAGGATCAATCAAAGACCGCATTGGCATGTCAATGATTGAAGAGGCTGAAAAGGCGGGTCTGATAAAGCCTGGCGATACATTAGTAGAAGGAACAGCTGGTAATACTGGCATAGGCTTGGCCCTGGTGGCGGCACAAAAAGGTTATAAACTCATACTGGTTATTCCTGACAAGATGAGTAAGGAGAAGATCTTTAACCTTAAGGCCATGGGTGCAGAAATCGTATTGACCCGTTCAGATGTGGCCAAAGGACATCCTCAATACTATCAGGATTTGGCGGCCAGCATTGCTGAGTCGACCCCTAATGCCTATTTTATTAACCAATTTGCTAACCCGAATAACCCCAAAGCTCATTATCAAACGACAGCACCTGAAATCTTTGAACAATTGGAAGACAAAGTAGATGCCATTGTGTTTGGTGTGGGATCGAGCGGCACGGTTACTGGGTTGAGTCAATATGTGAAGGAACATCACCCAAGAACTGAATTGATTCTGGCTGATCCTGTGGGCAGTATTTTGGCGCAATACATTAATGAAGGCGTATTGAGTAAAGAAAGTGGTAGCTGGAAAGTGGAAGGCATTGGTGAAGACTTTCTCCCAAGTATCAGTGATTTTACCCGAGTAACCAAAGCTTATGCAGTCAGTGATGCCGAAAGTTTTCATGCGGGCAGGGAACTGTTGTGCAAGGAAGGTATTTTGGGCGGTTCATCAACAGGTACATTATTACAAGCAGCATTGAGCTACTGTCAGGAAGCCACTGAGCCCAAAAATGTGGTGGCCTTGGTTTGTGACACGGGTAACAAATACTTGTCCAAAATGTATAACGACTACTGGATGATGGACAATGGTTACATTGAAACCACGCAATATGGTGATTTGCGTGATTTGATTTCACGGCCTTATCAAAGTAACGACACCATTGTTATGCGGCCCAACGAAACACTTGGAACTGTTTATCAACGCATGAAACTTTATGATGTTTCTCAGATGCCAGTGATGGACGGTGATGAAATTGTCGGTATTATTGATGAGTCTGATGTGTTGTTGAAAGTTTTTGATAACGCCGATGCTTTCAACGACACGGTAGATACAGCCATGACCAGTAATCTTGAATTTCTATCCATCCAAACACCCATTGATGCCCTGATGCCGATTTTCGATGAAGGTAAAGTGGCTATTGTGAAAGAGCAAAATCAGTTTTTGGGTCTGATTACCCGCATTGATTTATTGAATTATTTAAGGCGCGTTGATCAAAATCAATAAACCGGAAGCAAAACTATGAACAATAACGAATACAAAAAAGATAAAAATTATAAAGGTCTGCAAACTAAAGCCATACACGCAGGACAGTTTGTTGATGAAACCACAGGTGCAGTAATGCCGCCGATATATACCACCTCGACCTATGTGCAAAGCAGCCCAGGCAAGCATCAAGGTTTTGAATATTCAAGGTCACACAACCCGACTCGTTTTGCCTACGAAAGGGCAGTGGCTGCGATGGAAAATGGTTCACATGGTTTTGCCTTTGCCTCAGGCATGGCCGCTACTGCCACCATCATCGAGTTATTGGATGCGGGTGATCATGTCATTGCCATGGACGACTTATACGGTGGTACCAATCGTTTGCTCAGGATGGTTAGAAAACGCAGTGCGAACCTGGATTTTGATTATGTTGATTTAACCCAAGAAATCAATAACTTGGACAAGTATCTTAAACCCAAAACCAAAATGATTTGGGTGGAAACGCCAACCAATCCCATGCTTAAAGTCGTTGATATTGAAAAAGTGGTGGCCTTCGCCAAGCAACATGGCTTGTTGACGGTTGTTGATAACACCTTTGCTTCACCTTATTTACAAAATCCATTGGACATGGGTGTTGATTTGGTGATGCATTCAGCGACCAAATTCATCAATGGTCATTCAGATATGGTTGGTGGTTTTGTGGCGGTCAATGATGCAGAACTCGCCAAAGAAGTCGGTTTTCTTCAAAATGCCATCGGCGGCGTGGCGGGACCTTTTGATGCTTACCAGGCACTTCGAGGTTTCAAAACATTACCTCTACGCATGGAAAAACATTGTCAAAATGCTCAGACCATTGCCGAATGGTTAGAGAAAGACCCGCGTGTTGAAAAAGTGATATATCCTGGCTTGCCATCACATCCACAACATGAACTGGCGAAAAAACAAATGCGCGGATTTGGTGGGATTATTACCATTCTGATTAAAGGTGGTTTGATAGAAACTGCTGCCATGATGGAAAAATGCCATTTATTTGCGCTGGCTGAATCATTGGGTGGTATCGAATCATTGATCAATCATCCTGCGATCATGACCCATGCTTCGGTGCCAGCCGAACAACGCGCCAAAATAGGTATCACTGATAATTTGGTTCGTTTGTCAGTTGGCATAGAAGATGTTGAAGATTTGATTGCAGAATTGGACGAAGCTTTGGGATAATAGACCAATAACTATTTTAAGAGGTGCTTATGACTTTATGTCCTTATGCATTGGTGTCCAGTTGTGCCAAATGCCCGATTGTTAAGGTGTGTCCTTTAAAGGGAGTGATTGGTGATCATCCTAAGAAAGCCGCCGGGAAAAGCAAAGAAGAATCACAAGACGCTCCTGACAAAGATTAATCATGCTTTGTCAGGTCTACCGCTCAGAAAAAAAACAGGGCGCTTACTTGTACCTCGCTCATGGTAAAACTCTGGCTGACATCCCCGAAGAACTCAATGCTTTGCTGGGTCAATGCGTACAAGTGATGCAATTAAATTTGGCCAAACGTGATAAATTAGCCTCTCAAAACATCGAAGTGGTTAAACAAAACCTTAAAGAGCAGGGTTACCACTTACAAATGCCTCCAAAAGCAGCTGTTCAAGTACTTGAATATGGTAAGTAGTTAACCCTGATAAACTCCATCCTGGCCTTATTTATTCAGCGCGTCTATGCCCTTCACCTCTTCGGGGCTTGCATAAAAAGGTATTCCAAAAACTTTTTTCAGGATTGGTAAGAAAACACTTTATCTCAAAAGTATGATCTTGCTGATGCTTTTTACCTTACCTGAGCCAACAGACTCAAGGTGGTACCTCCAAGTGCCATACCTTCGACCAGTAAAATGCCGTACAGAACACTCTTAATGGTCGAAATATTCTGAAAATAAAGTGTGTTTATCTTATGAAACAAATACTTATGTATTTTTCAAATTTGACTAAGTAGTTTTGCTTTAAAAGTAATTTCAACGCTGGTTTTTTCATGTTTAGAAGTTTTACTTTGTTTTAATTCTGAACTAAAGCATCGGCTCTAAGTCTCATTCAGTAATCCGATACAGAATACTACTAATCTGAATCAAGTCATATTATTATAAAAAGAGGAACTGTTGATGTTAAGAAGTCTATTTAAGGCATATAGCCTGGTGTTTATTTTTATTTTTTCGAATGTTACTTACTCTCAAGAAATCCCAAACCAATTAAACAAAAGTGAAATAAATGAAACCATCACATCACTAGTGAAATTGCTTAATGACGAGTATGTTTATCCAGAAAAAGCTCAAAAAATAACCAAACTACTGAATACAAATCTTAAGAAAGGCAAATATACAAAAATTAAGAATGAATTGGTTTTTGCAGAAGCCATTCAGCAGGACATGCGATCAGTGGTCAATGATAAGCATTTATTTTTTGAGTACTCACCAGATCAAGTAGAACAAATTCTAGAAGCTCAAAATGAATCAGAAAATCCTGAAATAAAAGCAGCACAGTTACGTGAAATGCAGCGATTTAATTTTGGATTTGAGTCGGTAAAAATATTAGAGGGCAATATTGGATATCTGAAATTTAATAACTTTTATGATACAGAGTATGCTTCAGAAACAGCCATAGCAGCCATGAACTTTTTAAGCCATACCGATGCTTTGATTATAGACTTGCGTCAAAATGGTGGAGGTTCGCCAAAAATGATACAGTTACTTAGTAGTTATTTATTTAATCCAGAGCCTGTCTATTTAAGTGGATTTTATTGGCGGCCAAGTGATCAATACACGCAGAATTGGACTTTACCCTTTGTGCCAGGTAACAGAATGCCTGAGACTGATGTCTATATTTTGACCAGTGGCAATACTTTTTCAGCAGCTGAAGAGTTTACCTATAATTTAAAACATTTAAAGCGAGCAACGGTAATAGGTGAGACTACCGGAGGTGGGGCGCATCCTGGTGACATTAAAGTGGCGGGTAGAAGGTTTACTGTTTTTATTCCCAATGGCAGATCAACCAATCCCATCACTCATACCAACTGGGAGGGAGTAGGTGTGATTCCACACATTGAAGTAGCTGCTCAAGATGCTTTAGCCACAGCTCAAATCAGTGCCTTGAAAAACTTGTCAAAAAAATATTCTGATTCAAGTGGTGATTTGTATCGGTGGTATCTGGTTTCTGAGCGGGCTAAATTGCATCCTGTTGAACTGAGCGCAGAAACTTTGAATACTTATGTAGGTGTGTATGGTCCAAGAACCATCAAATTTGAAAATGGCAGGCTCTTCTACCAACGCAGTGATGGTCCGAAGTTGTTGCTAAATATTCTGGAGCAAGACTTGTTTGAGTTGGCAATAGATAGTAGTTTTCGTCTGAAATTTATCAAAGAAGGTAACAAGATAGTGGCCTTACAAGGCCTATTTGACAATGGGTTTAAAGACCAATTTTCCAAACAGCCATAAGATAGGAGTCAATTGTTATGTATTCTTTGATTAGATTTACTTGTTCTGGAGTTTTGGGGTTCTGTATCACTGTGACCATATTCATTGGGATGTTGAAATTGTTAGGAAACTCACCCAAACTCATTAACACCGATTCGTTTGACTTGAGTATTTCCTATGTAAAAGCAGAAGTTGATACCAAGGAGAAAAAGCGCCAAAAGAAGAAACCACCCGAACCAGAAAAAACCACCCAACCACCTTCAGTACCCAAACTGAATATTGCACAAAGTAACCATGCAGAACTTAACATTCCCACTGCTTACAGTCAGGCTAAGAGCCTGAATCTATTGAGTAAAACCAGTATTCCAGGATTTAACTTCCACCTTGGAAGCCCCAAAGTGGGTTCTCAGGGAGGTATAAAAGCAGGTATTCCACCGGTTTATCCACCCAAAGCATTGTTGAATAATACTGAAGGTTGGGTTCAGGTTTTGATAGAAATCAATGAGAGGGGTTCCGTCAGTCAAGTATCGGTTCTCGATGCAGAACCTGCTCGATTATTTGAAGAAGCCGCTATTAAAGCCGTTAGAAAGTGGTCTTTTTATCCCAAAAAAGAAAATGGAGTAGCTGTCCCTTATCAACTGATTCAAATCATTGAATTTAAAATTGATCCAATGAGTGATTAGGGTTAGCTTATAAGCTTATTTCGATTTAGGGTGCAGAAATTCGTAGATAATTGAAGCCATTTTTTCACTGATGCCATTGACTTGTTTGATGTCATCGAGGCTGGCTTTGTTAAGGCCTTGTAGGCCGCCGAAATGTTTGAGAAGCTGGTTGCGGCGTTTTTCTCCGATTCCGGAGATGTCTTCCAGTGTTGATGTCTTTCGTGATTTTTTGAAGGCTTTGCGGTGCGATTTGACGGCGAAACGGTGAGCTTCATCACGGATGAATTGAATCATTAAAGACAACAAGCCATGACTTGCTGGTTTAATGAATTGATTGGAATGGGGTAGGTATATCCTTTCTTCGCCAGCAGTTCGGTGCTCATCTTTAGTGACACCAATGACTTGAATTTGATCAATATTTTGCTCTTTGAGTATTGTCAAAGCCTGATTGACTTGACCTTTGCCTCCGTCAATCACAAAGATATCGGGATACCCCAATTTTTTTTTTGTAATGCTTTGTAGTCGTTTTTCAATGACCTGTCGCATGGCTGCATAATCATCTGCTGCTGTGATGTTTTCCATGATGTATTGGCGGTATTGATTTTTTAATGGCCCTTTGTTGTTAAATACCACACAGGATGCCCGCGTATGCTCGCCCATTTGGTGACTTATGTCAAAACATTCAACCCTTTGGGGTTCATGTTCAAAACCAAGTTCACTTTCCCACAAGGCCCATTTATTTTGCCAGCTTTGGTACTTGTTGGCTTTTATGGTTAGCGCATTTTGCATGTTTTCTTCGGTTTGTTTAAGTAATTTCAAACGATTGCCATGTGGTTTTGCAGTTAAAAAGAGTTTCTTGCCTTTGATCTCTGAGAGCAAGTCTGTGATTTCTGTTTTGTTTTTGGGATTGATGTTACATAAAATCGCATCAGCGGTGATTTGATTATCGTAATACAAGCCTAGAAAAGCATATAAAAATTCATCCAAAGGTGTTTCTTTGGGGGTGGCAGGATAATGGTCTCGATAACCCATAAACTGACCGTTTCTGACTGTGCCTACAGTGGCAATGTATAAGTTGACTTGTTTGGCAACTGTAATCAAGTCAAAATTATCCTCTGGTTGTAATTCTACCGTTTGCTTGGCCTGAATCATGCGAATAGCTTTGATTTGATCGCGAAAACCAGCAGCTTTTTCGTAGTGTTGCTGCTTGGCCGCTTGTTCCATTTGCTTCATTAGTGATTCAACCACCTGATTGGATTTACCATCAATGAAATCAAAAGTGTATTGCAATTGTTGTTGGTAATCCTCTTTGCTCACGAAACCCACGCACGGCGCGGTGCAGCGGTTGATTTGGTGTTGTAAGCAGGGTCTGGAACGGTTTTGGAAAGTGCTGTTGTTACATTGTCTGACTTTGAAAACTTTTTGTAAAAAATGCAGTGAGTTTCTTACATAAGCAGCACTAGGAAACGGCCCAAAATACCGCCCTTTGTTTTGCTTTTTGCCTCGTCGAAATTCTAGCAAAGGAAATTCATCTTCGCCTTCTGAGCAGTAAATATAGGGATAACTTTTGCCATCTTTAAGTAAAACATTGTAGCGTGGATTGTGTTTTTTAATCAGCTGATTTTCAAGCAACAGCGCTTCGGCCTCTGAACGGGTGATGTGATAACTCATCTGATGAATAGAGGCGACCAGAGCCATGGTTTTGTTGTCCTTGGCTTTCCCCGAAAAATAGCTGCTGACCCGGTTTTTTAAGGCCCGTGCTTTGCCTACATAGATCACCTCACCAGCTTGATCAAACATTTGATAAACACCAGGTAATTTGGGTAAATCTTTGATGAATTTTTTGGCATCAAAACTCATGGCCGATTTAACAACAATGATTGGCTTCTACCCAGCCGGATTCGCCATCGGCATAAAATTCATTTTTCCAGATAGGCACTTCGGCTTTGACCTGATTCAAAATATATTCACAGGCTGCTAAAGCTGCTTTTCGATGATTGGCTGAAACACCCACCCAAATAGCGACTTCACCTACAGCTAATTGACCAATTCGGTGACAACATCTGGCATGATTAATAGCAAATTTTTCGATGGCTTGGGTCATGATTTGTTGGCCTACTTCCACCGCCAGCTTGTTATGAGCTTCGTAGTGTAGAGCAATGACTGATTTACCGTGATTATGGTTTCTTACCCAACCCTCAAAACTTGCAAAAGCGCCACTTTGAGAATCACGTATCGCTTCAGTCAGTTGTTTGGGGTCTATAACTTGATTAGTCAGGCTAAACATTTAACCTCCAGAAGCAGGTGGTAGAAAACCAAGGACATTGTACTCGGTGACTTTGCTTTGCCACTGGCAAAAAGTGTCGTCAATAATAGGTCGAATGATGTTTGATTCGTCGACGCAATGGTGCTGTTCACACAGTTCAAGATAAATGTCTTTGACAGTAATGGCTTCAGTTTTCCAAACTAAGGTGTCATGGCCAAAAACATGTTTGAGTCGTCCGTACATTTCGATGGTGATATTCATACTTGAATTATGGTGACGAAAAATCGCTTTTTCCACCACTTTTATTCAGTAATCTGGTCTCGCTGATGATGATTTCATGACTGAGAGCCTTGCACATGTCATAAACGGTTAACGCGGCCACACTGGCACCTGTCAACGCTTCCATTTCGACTCCAGTCTTACTGTGAATGTTACAAGTGCATTTGACAACAATATTTTTGTCGCTGGTGGTTTCAATACTCACCTGACAGTTTTCCAAACTGAGTGGATGACAAAAAGGAATCAGTTCGTGGGTTTTTTTGGCCGCCATTACACCGGCAATAATGGCGGTGTGAAACACCGGACCTTTTTTACTTTGTATCTCACCATCGAGCAAAACATTTTTAACTGCATCAGGTAGCAGAATGGTTGTTTGAGCAGTTGCGGTTCTTTTGCTGGTGTTTTTATGGCTGACATCAACCATTTGTGGTTGATTGTTGTGGCTAATATGAGACAAGTCTTTGTTCATTTTTTAACCTCCCATCACAAACATTTCAATGCGTTTGCTTTGTTTATTGTGTTGCTTCATTCTTTCTAATGAGTATTGATCGCTGCGATGTTGCCACAGCTCTGTTAATCGGTGTTTTAGCTGTGTTGGAGCATTTAGTAATTGCCTGATATCATACCCATGCTGACTGAACAGGCAGGTATAAATTTGTCCATCTGCGCTTAATCTAACACGGCTACAATCCTGACAAAATGGTTGGCTGATGGATGAAATGGTGCCAAAAGTACCCAAACCATCAATAAATTTATAACGATGGGCAACCGGCTTATCATCGCTGCATCTAGTTGACTGAAAACCTCGGTATTGGTGAACCTTTTGTAACAAGGCTGCTGTGGACAATACCATATCTGGGTGCCAATTGTTAAGATTGCCGACGTCCATAAACTCGATAAATCTGACTTCTACTCGGGTTCCTTTGAACAGTTCAAGTATGGGTATGATTTGTTCTTCATTCACGCCTTTTTGAATGACACAATTAACTTTAATGGCTTGTAGTTGGGTATCAGTGCATTCGAAAATGTTATCAATGATTGTTTTGACCGATTGTTGTGTGCCTGTGATTTTTTTGAACAAGACATCATCAATTGCATCCAAACTGACCGTGATGCGATCAAGCCCTGCATCAACTAATGCCGGTAAAGCGGCTTTTAATAATGATCCATTGGTGGTCATGGCCAAATCTTTGATTCCTTTGATGTTTTTGAGCTGACGAATTAGGTCTGGCACACCTTTCCTTAACAGTGGCTCACCACCGGTCAACCTGATTTTATGCACCCCCAATTGAGCAAAAACCTGAGCAGCTTGGGTAATTTCTTTGAAACTCAGGTGCTTACCAGGCTGACTTTGTTGTCTCATCACGTCAACATGTTCTGCTGGCAGGCAGTAATTACAACGAAACTGACAGCGGTCGGTCAATGAAATCCGCAAATCATGCAAAGGTCGGTTCAATTGATCAGTGATTAAATTAACCATAGTAAGCTTCCAGCAAGGTTTGCCAAAATTGTTTCAATTCGTCTTCACATGAGCGGCCGCTGATTTTTTCGATAGATCGTTTTAACCGAGACAGGTTTTGGAGTTGCCAGGCTTTTTGTGGTGGTCGTATGTTCCCTTTATCAAAGTCAATCAGGAAAGCCTGGTCATTTCTGAGTAATATATTGTGGGCATTTAAATCTGAATGATAAACACCAGCTTGGTGAAATTGAGCAATGGTTTTACCAGCCAATATCCAGTCAGAGAGCTGTGATTCTTTGTTCAAAGTCTGCGCAAATGTCTGTTCATGTCCTATGTGTTCCATAATCAGGTCATTTTGATAAAACAAGCCTTTTTTACGTACCAAAGCAGCAACGGGCTTTGGGCAAGGTAAATTCAGTTTTTGTAATTTATTCAATAACTTAAATTCTTTAAAAGCGCGGCTGTTGTTTATGCCGGTCCACAGATAATGATCTTTACTTAATTTGGCGTATAGCCCACCACGTAGATAATGACGCAGTACCCATTTGCCCCACTCGGATTTAATGGTCCAGGCGGTGCCTCGTCCTGAGTTAGCCCCCAGTAATCTACCTTGATTGATCCAATAATTCTGTTTAAACCAGTCAGCATCGACATGCTCAGCGATGTTTGCTGCAGCGAGGATCCATTGGTTTTTTTTCTGCTTAATTTGCAAGCTGTTTTGCTATGAATGATAGAATGCACTATTTTAAATGATTTGGTCGATGACAACAAACCATCACAAAGTTCCAACTTCAATTTGTCTCTTCAGATTATCTGCCATTGGTGATGCAACTCATATGGTTCCGGTGGTAAAAACTTTGCAATATCACTTTCCCAAAGCACAAGTCACCTGGGTGATAGGGAAAATAGAACATAAGTTGTTACAAGGCTTGGCTGGTGTTGAATTTGTGACATTTGATAAAGCAGCTGGTTGGCAAGGCATCAAACAATTACGCCAGAAATTGAATGATCAAAAATTTGATGTGCTATTACAAATGCAACTGTCCTTCAGGGCCAATCTGGTTTCGCGATTTATCAAGGCCAAACGCAGGATTGGATTTGATAAAACCAGGGGTAAGGAAGGTCATGGCTTGGCAATCAACGAACGGATTCCATATTTGAAAGATTGTCATGTTCTTGATGGTTTTATGCAATTTACTGAATATCTAGGTTGTGAGAAACGCATCATGGATTGGCACATTCCTGTGTCGGAACAAGATGACAAGTTCGCACACAATCTGATCAAGCCCAATCAAAAAAACATTGTTATCAGTCCTTGTTCAAGTCATGATTTAAGAAACTGGTCAGTTACACGTTACAGCCAATTGGCTGATTGGTTGGTGGCGACTTATGGTGCGCGGGTTATTTTGACAGCGGGGCCATCCGCCAAAGAACAAAATTTTGTGGCAGAAATAGAAAAGGCTAGTCATTATGAGGTCACCAATATTGCAGGAAAGGATACCCTGAAACAATTGTTGTGTTTGCTCAAGCAGGCTGATTTGGTGATTTCTCCTGATTCTGGTCCCTTACACATGGCTGGCAGTGTGGGAACGCCAGTTGTGGGTTTATTGGCAGCCAGTAATTACCATCGTTCAGGGTCATATCAATTTCCTGAGTTAACTGTCGATAAATATCCAGAAGCTTGTATGAAATTTTTTAACAAAACGGTTGAGCAGGTCAAATGGGGCACCAAGACAGAATTTCCTGGTGCCATGGATTTAATTTCAGTCAATGACGTCAAAGAAAAGATCGAAATGTTCTTTACCAAACATAAATAACTTTGGCATCCACCAAAGGATAATCATAGTCCATTTCATCCAATTTTTTAGTTACCAGTCGTTTCACTGGGCCGGTGATGGTCACTGCTTTTTTTAAAAAAGAAGCTGGCTCCAGAAATTTGGGTTTACAGGCAATGAAACGTCCCGTGTCAACCCGTATTCTTCTTGAAGGCTTGGCATATTCATCAGGTACTTTGGCCACTATGGTCAGGCAACTGTGATCCTCCTTATTCTCTACATCCACTACAAAACCAGTCCACCTCACAGGTAAATTGGCTACTGGGTTTTGTTGATAAGCTTCTGGACTGACATCACTGAATTCTCCTCGAAGTGGTTTAGGGGGGGCGATGCATGCAGTTAATGATATAGCCATAAAGAAAGTCAGTAATTTTTTCATGATTTAAACTGATGTTTTAAACAGGGATATTTTTCTATAGATTACTTGAACAGAAACTGAATTGTTTTGTGGTTTAAGTAAAAAAAGCACCCATGATTGTTATCAATCCAGCAAATGTCAAAAGAATTAAGGCAAAACCTAAAAACTCAGTGACAAACTGTGTGATTAGTTGAGTCAATTGCGGATGCCTTTGGGCGTATCTGACCAGAAGATATGTGACAATTAACGTCAAAACGACATATGCTAACGTAGACCAAAAAACCAGTAAAAGACAGGCTGTAATTATAGTGCAAAATAATGAAATAATAGGCTCTTTGAAATAAGTCATGATTTAATACCATTGATTGAATCACTCAATTAAAAATCAAAGATTTCTCAATAATTGAGAATGATTTTTTTGTTGTGCCTTTTTCATACAACTTGAACTGTTTTACATTGATGGTTTAGAATAATAAAGGTATGTGTGCAGCTAAAAAAATATTAAAAGATGTGTTTGGTTACGATTCATTTCGTAACCAACAGCAAGACATTGTTGAAACAGTCATCAGTGGTCAAGACGCATTGGTGTTGATGCCAACAGGTGGTGGTAAGTCTTTGTGTTATCAAATTCCTGCCATAGCTCGATCTGGTGTTGGGGTAGTCGTTTCGCCACTGATTGCTTTAATGCAGGATCAAGTGAATGCACTGGAACAACTGGGTGTAAAAGCTGCATTTATCAATTCAACCTTAACAGCCGCTGAAGAGGATGCAGTCAAGGAACAGGTTAAGAATGGTACACTTGATTTATTGTATCTTTCACCAGAAAGGCTGGTTGGAGAAGAAACGCAGCAATTTTTACGGCAGGCAGAGGTGGCTTTGTTCGCTATCGATGAGGCGCATTGTGTATCTCAATGGGGTCATGATTTCAGAAAAGAGTATCAGAATCTATCGTTACTCCATCAAAAATTTCCCAATGTCCCAAGGATCGCTCTGACAGCAACCGCAGATCAAAGGGTTCGCGCTGAAATCATCAAAGAATTACAACTTGATGAGGCCAAGGTTTTTGTTTCTAGTTTTGATCGGCCAAACATTACATATGCCATAGAAGAGCAGGAAAATGGTAAACAGCAGCTCTGGCGATTTATCAATGATAACCATCCTGAAGATGCTGGCATTGTTTATTGTTTGTCCCGGCGTAAAGTGGAGTCTGTCGCTGAATTTTTAACCGGCAAAGGCCGCAAGGCTTTACCTTACCATGCTGGACTTTCAAATAAAGTCAGGGAAAAACATCAAAATAAATTTTTAATGGAAGATGGCGTGATTATCGTAGCCACCATCGCTTTTGGGATGGGTATTGATAAACCAGATGTACGTTTTGTCGCTCATTTTAGCATGCCCAAGAACATCGAATCCTATTATCAGGAAACCGGTAGGGCGGGTCGTGATGGTAAGCCATCTAATGCTTGGATGGCTTATAACTACCAAGATGTGGTGATGCAACGTCAATTCATCAAAGATTCTGATGCTGGTGATGAACATAAGAATGTTTTGCATAACAAATTAGATTCATTGGTCGATTTATGTGAACAACTTGAGTGTCGACGACAAACTTTGCTCAGATATTTTGATGAGATTTTGGATAAACCCTGTGGTAATTGTGATAATTGTTTGAACCCTCCAGAGAGAACAGATGCCTCCACAGAAGCTCAAATGGCTTTATCAGCAATTTATCGAACCGATCAGCAATTTGGCATCATGTACTTGATTGACGTGCTCCTTGGTAACTCTTCCGATGAAAGAGTCAAAAAGCTGAAACACCATGAATTGAATCTTTTTGGAATGGGTAAAGAGCATGTGAAAACCTGGTGGCGAAGGCTGTATCGACAGTTGATCAGTCAGGGGTATATTGATGTTGAGTCAGAGCATGGTTCCTTGAAATTAAACAACAAGGCCAAACCACTACTCAAAGGAGAAGAGTCTTTCTTTTTGCGGGACGTGGTTAAAGCCAAAAATAAAACCAAGAAAAATGATGAAGTTGATTTAGGCAGGCATGATACCGTGCTTTGGAATGCCTTGAAAAAATTAAGAACAGATTTAGCCACCGAACAAGGTGTGCCACCTTATGTGATTTTTAGTGACGCTTCTTTATTGGAAATGGTGCGTAAACGACCTGTTGAAGGTGAGAAATTCATGTATATATCCGGAGTGGGAGAATATAAGTTAGCTAAATATGGAGAAGTATTTATTAAAGTCATTAAGGATAACCCATTACCCGATAAATTAGATAATAGACTTGAGGAAGAGGTGAATGTCACCTTAGATCATTTTTTAGAGCATAAATCAGTTGAAACGGTAGCAGAAGTATTGGATCTGAATTTAAACACCGTTTATATGCATTTGTCCAAGGCCATTGCTGTTGGCTTGGTAGACAAGAAAGACGTGACTGGATTAGAAGATGCAGACATTGATTATATTTTACAAATGGCTGAAATGACGGGTTACTTGGAAGATAAGAAAATGAAACCTGTATATGATGCATTGGATGGTATGTATGACTATAGAATTTTGCGATGTGTTTTGGCGGAATTGGAATAGAAATCAAACATTGCGTTCTGGTTCGTCTTAATTAATTGAGCTTGTAGGGTGGGGGAATATATTGTTTAAACCCAGCAATAGAAAAGGAATAGTACTCACAGTATTGTTAGGGGTACTGGCTGCGGTTATTAATTACTTTCGTCTTCCTTTGTTCTTTGAGGCAGAGTTCATATTTGGACAAGCTTTGGTATTACTGGTTGCTGTATTTCGAGGTCCGCTTATGGGCGTACTGTCAGCAGTCATTGCTTCATCCGTTCTGGCTTGGCTTTGGGGTAGTTTATGGATCGTAATTACTTTGAGTTTGGAAGCCTTATTTGTTGCTTTTGTTTGTAGAAAAAACCGTTTTAATTTGATATTAGCGGTAGTTGCATATTGGTTTTTTATAGGTATGCCTTTATCTTGGATATCTATTTCTAATTATGAACAATTCATAAACTCACATAAAATTACTATTCTGGTTAAACAATTAACTAATGCAATAATTTATGCAAATATTGCAGCAGTATTAATGCTAGTTCCTCAAGTAAAAAATTTATTGGGCTCATCTAATATAAAGGAAACAATTTCATTAAAAAACAAGTCAGCACATTTTATTTCAACTTTATTGATTTCAGTTGGGGTGTTGTTTTTCTTTTTCACTCTGAATCAAAATATTAAAAACTCAAGTGAAAAAGCAATTCATACACATAACTTAAAACATCAAGAGCTCTATCATCAGGTCTCGTTACTGATAAAGTCCAATGTTGAGTCTTTAAATGAGTTTAGTTACTTGCTGTCAGAAATATGGGAAGATGAAAAGAGAGGATCAGCTTTGAGTCATTTCAACTCAAGGCACCCGGTGTTTGGCACGATGTTAATAGCTGATATTAATGGTGATGTCACCAATGTGTCGGCACCGGCTTTAAACCAAGAGATGTTTACTCAACAAACGTCACTGAATGTTGCCGATCGAGATTATTTCAATAAAGTTACTAACAATGATGAAATATATGTGTCTACAGGTTTTACAGGACGAGGATTAGGATCTGATCTTATTGTTGCGATCAGTAAATCGATTCCAGGTCGTGGTTCAAAAGATACTAACTATCTAGGAATTGTTGAAGGTACCATAATTTTGGAGTCGTTAGAACCGGCCAATCATGCTTTTAACAACATTACCTATGGAGTTGATGCGATTTTAATAGATCAAAACAATCAAGTGCTGATGGCTTCAGATAATTTAGCATTAGAACCACTGGAAAAAATCAATTATCAAAAAAACACTCAAGTTTTGAAATCTGAAGGATTAGTTAATTTGGTTATTAATGATGAGGTCAAAGAATTAGAATTTTATTATCCCACAGTGACAACATTTCAATGGGGTTGGAAATTAATCACACTACAAGATGAGTCAGTTTTTGTTAAAATGATTGAAAAATCATTGATGTATTTCGCTGTTTCAATTTTGCTGGTTATTTTTATCTCATATATTCTGGCGAAATCAATCAGTTATTCTTGGTCTTATTACTTACACAAACTCAACTTGTCTATTAAACATGGGGTCACTTTCGATGAAGGTGTGAGTGAGTTTGAGGATAATGACCAATTACCAGAGGAAGTTAAAAACTTTTATCAAGAAATTAAATCATCGCGACAGCAGATTTTAAAAATGAATCAAGATTTGCAAAACACCATTGCAGAGCGAACAGAAAAACTACAAAAAGCCAATGACCAGTTAAACATAGTGGCACGTCTAGATGAGCTGACAGGACTTGAAAACAGAAGGGTATTTAATGACTGTATGAATGAGTTATGGATAGAGTGTCAACGAGAACTGGCACCTTTTTCTATGATTATTATTGATATCGATCATTTTAAAAAACTCAATGATTCTTATGGTCATCCTGTTGGTGATCGTGTATTGATGTTTCTTGGAAAGGAGTTGACCCAATTTAAAAGTACTGATGTGAAATGCTTGGCCAGGATTGGTGGCGAAGAGTTCTGTATGCTGATAAAAACTTGTAGTCATCAATTTGTCAAAGATTTCGCAGAACAAATAAGGACTCATATTGAATCATTGCAAATACAGATAGGCGAAGGAAAAGTCATCAAGGTTACAATATCCTGCGGTGTAGCTACCATAGATGCCACCAAATATACATCATCTAGACTCTATCAGCTGGCAGACAATGCTTTGTATGAAGCCAAACATAGTGGTCGCAATCAAACTAAAGCTTATGAAGAAACTTGAGACTGGATTACCAATTTTGTAAAAAAGTTAAACCAGTAAAAGTTAAGTCTTCGTTGTAGAATTGACCATAAGGTGAATGGCCATCTTGATATTCAAATAGCAATTGAAAAGGCTTGTCTGTCCATTGATCTATTTCGACTCCGGCACGTATATTGGCATTGATGTTCCAGTCATAAGCGCCCCAGGATTTTAAATCAACACCTAAAACTGGTTTGAAGCCATGCCATTTGCTACCGGCATATTGCCAGCCGAGTTGCCACATGACTTTGTCTAAATTGCCAGGTTCAGAGCGGGTTACTAAGCCCACTCCTGCATATAAATCCCAGTGATTCACTGGCTTGTGCACTGTCCATTTAACTGTTTCGTATGAGAGGTTTAGGCGTTCTTCCAAGTAATTTTGGTTGTCAATAATAAATTCATCACCCAAATGAGTGCTGCGATGGGTGTAGCTCAGCCGCCAGTTCCAATGATCCAATGATTGAACCAACTCTCCACCCACCGAAAAGTCGGTATTAATCAATGCGCCGCCACGATTATTACGAGTATCAAGTTCACTGACATCAAACTGTGAACGTATTTGTCCAAAAACATTAAAAGTAAGTGGTTTGTGTTCTGCCCATTGAAAAGTCTGTACTGATTGGCGAACCCCACCTCCAAACAGCACCGCATTGAAGTCTCGCCCCAGAAAATCAAGTTTACCGTAACTGATATACAGGTTAGCTTCATCCAAGTCAGCAATTAAATTGGGAAATTGACCCGTTTTATGCCCCTTTACTTCTGACTCTTTTATATCGTCAGTTTGTTGGTTGATTTGGTCATAACAATTAAGTCGTAGCTGGTTGTCAGCAATGCTTTGGCAATGTTTGAGTTGAGTGGTGAGCAAATGATTGTCTTGAGCAGCTTGAGTGATGCTGAGAGGTAAAAGAGTCAGTATAATTATCAGTAGCATGTTCATATATCAAGTTCCAATTTAAAAAGGCAAATGTGATTTGCACATTTGCCTTGTATGGGTCAGTGATGCTGTTGCATCTATTGTAGCACGGGTTTAAGAAGCCAAATTTCTCAACACATAGTGCAAAATACCACCATGACGACAGTATTCTACCTCTTTGGGCGTGTCAATTCTGACATCCACTTCAAAAGTGATTGAGGTGCCATCTACTCGATGTGCAGTTACCTGAGCAGTTTTCGATGCTCCGTTTTGTAAACCACTCACATCGTACACTTCTTTTCCTGTCAGGTTAAAAGTATCCGCACTTTCGCCTGCTTTGAATTGTAAAGGAATCACTCCCATACCAACCAGATTAGAGCGGTGAATTCGTTCATAACTTTCTACCAAAACAGCTCTCACACCGAGTAAGTTGGTACCTTTGGCAGCCCAGTCTCTTGAAGAACCCGTACCATATTCCTTACCAGCAATAACCAGTAAAGGTGTGTCATCTTGTTGATATTTCATTGAAGCATCAAAAATGCTCATTTCTTCGTTAGAAGGTTGGTGACGAGTCCAGCCACCTTCGGTGCCAGGAGCCAATTGATTGCGTAATCTGATGTTAGCAAAAGTACCGCGCATCATCACTTCATGATTCCCACGCCGTGAACCGTATGAGTTAAAGTTGGCTTTCTCTACACCTTTTTGCTTAAGGTATAAGCCAGCTGGTGAATCTTCTGCAATGGCTCCGGCTGGTGAGATGTGGTCGGTGGTAACAGAATCACCTAATTTAGCCAAAACCCGAGCACCAGTGATATTATCAATGGTACCTGCATCCAGAGTCATACCATCAAAGTAGGGCGGGTTTTTGATATAGGTTGAATCATCTTGCCAATCAAATAGTTCAGACTCAGTGGTTTTAACCGCTTCCCAGTTGGCATCACCTTCAAAAATACCTTCATAGCCTGCTGCAAAACTGGATTTTGAAACATTGCTTTGAATGGTGTCGGCAATTTCGTGATTGGATGGCCAAATATCCTTCAGGTAAACCGGATTACCATCGTGGTCATTACCCAAAGAATCGCTGTATAGATCAAAATTTATTGTGCCAGCAATGGCATAAGCAACAACTAAAGGAGGTGAGGCCAGGAAGTTCATTTGAATGTCTGCATGGATACGACCTTCAAAGTTTCGGTTTCCTGAGAGTACAGAAGTAGCAATCAAGTCATTTTCATTGATGGCTTTAGATAATGCAGGATCC
>JAGRJR010000089.1 GCA_020442635.1 Lysobacterales bacterium | reverse complement strand
TTGGTACACATAAATGAATGACTGGTGTGAGCTTGGAATACTTTCTGATAACTTGCTTTTAGCAGTTAGCTTCACATCCCAATAGTTCGGTTTCACGTAGCTATTGTGTATCACGCCAGTTGTTCCCTGGGTGGTTTTACCGGCTATAACTTTAATGCAGCCACCATTGGTCAAATTTTCGACAGGAATGTCTTCATGCTTAAACTCTTGGTATTTGGGTGGGGACATCTTGGCACTGGCAGGTAAGTTGACCCACAGTTGAAAGCCGGAAAGCATGCCTTCGGTTTGTTCGGGCATTTCAGAATGTATGATGCCGCTACCAGCAGTCATCCATTGCACACCACCGTCCTCAATCACGCCGTTGTTACCCACACTGTCTTGATGACGCATCTTTCCTTTCAGCATATATGTAACCGTTTCAAATCCACGGTGTGGATGTGGTGGAAAACCACCAATATAGTCACTGGCCTCATCAGAGCCAAAATGATCTAACAATAAAAACGGATCCAGTTCGGATAGCTGGTGAGTACCGATGATGCGTGTGAGTTTAACGCCATCACCATCAGCAGTGGCTTGTCCACGAATTAGCTGATCAATTTGGCAAAATTCAGGCATATTTTTTCTCTTTTTGTTTGATAGCTGACAATTGCTGGTCAAGCGACCAGTTGTTTTTATTTTCCTGATTGGTATCAATAATTGTCACATCATCAATCCCAATAAAACCTAATATATATTTTAGATAAGGGGTGGCAAAGTCAATTTCTGAACCGAGTGGTGTTCCTCCAGAAGCATAAACCAAAATAGCTTGTTTATTTTTGATTAAACCTTCGGGACCTTTTTCTGTGTATTGAAATGTCACTTTTGCTCTTGATACTTGATCAATCCAGGCTTTTAAAGTCGCTGGTATTGAAAAATTGTATATCGGAAGACCAATCACAATCAAATCAGATTGAAAAAGTTCATTGATCAGTTCATTGGATTTGTTTAAAGCATGTTGTTGATTACTTGTTCTATTCTCAGATGAAGTGAAATTGGCATCAATCCAGACCTCATCGATAAATGGAAGGCTATGGTTTAAATCTCGCTCGATAACTTGGGTCTGGAAATCTTGTCGCTTGAACCAATCAACAACTTGGTTTACCCCATTTCTGGTTAACGAATCTTGTGTTCTGCCACTTGAATTGATTTTAAGTATTGTTTGAGTCATGATAATTTCCTGTTACGATCTGTTGTCTAAAGCCCATTGGCCTGGGCCATTCGCCACTAAAATCAAAAATCCGCCAGCTATGGCCAAGTTTTTCATGAATAAAATACTTTGCATTTGATCATTAAAATCAAAGTGAAACAGCAATGCCGATAATAGGCTGAAGCCAGCCAGTAAAAATGCCACCAATCGTGTTTTAAAGCCAACCATAATAGCAATGGCACCACCGATTTCAGTCAGGATGACTAATGGTAAAAGCATACTGGGAACACCCATTGCTTGCATGTAGGCAGCGGTACCTTCGTAACCGGTTAATTTATTAATGCCGGCAATTAAGAATAACAAACTGAGAAACAGACGACCGATGAAACTGCTGTGTTGTTGAATAAAGTTCATGTTTTATACCTAATGTTGTGAATGATTACCATTGTATGGTTTTTAAAATTTGAATAAATGGGGAAAATAAGAAATGATTGTTCTGAATAAAAGAACAATATAAAATTGGGTCATGAATAAACTGAAAGACATGCAAGTTTTTATACGCATAGTAGAAGCAGGCAGCATCACCAAGGCCGCAGAACAGTTGGAAATGGTTAAATCAGCCGTCAGTCAACGATTGAATCGGCTGGAAAATTATTTGGGTACGCAATTGATTCAACGCACCACGCGCAGCCAAAGCCTGACAGCAAGTGGCCAAAAATACTATCAGGATTGTTTGAGAATATTGGAAGAAATTCGAGAAATGGATGCTGGATTGATGCAAGAAAAACAGGCGCTGGCGGGTAAGATCAGGTTGGCAGCACCTTATTCATTTGGATTAAAACACCTTGGCCCTGCCATCAGGAAATTTAATGATTTACACCCTGAAGTGATTTTTGATATTGATTTTAATGATCGGTTTGTTGATTTAGTCAATGAGGGTTTTGACTTGGGCATCCGAATCACTCAATTATCTGATTCCAGTTTAATGGCGCGCAAAATCTGCCAAAGCCAAATGGTGTTGTGTGCCAGTCCAACATACCTAGAAAAATATGGTGAGCCACAAAAACCGGAGGACTTAACCCATAATCATCGCAAAATCAGGTACAGCACTGATGCAGAGTCATGGCACTTTACCAACACGGCAGGGCAGGTGTGTAAGGTCAAATTGCCAACCATCCTGGTTTGTAACAACGGTGAATTTATGACTGAAGCAGCGCAAGATGGTTGCGGTTTGGTCGCTGTTCCTGATTTTATTTGTTATCAAGCGATTGCATCAGGCTCACTTAAACCCTTGTTGTGCAATTATCGGATGAATCAAACCATCAATATCTACGCCGTTTATCCGCAAAACCGACACTTACCGCTACGTGTGAGAAAGTTGATTGATTTCTTGGCAGGTTATTTTGGTAATAAACCTTATTGGCAAGTTATTGCTAATTAGTTTGCTGGTGTTAGAATAAGCTGCTTTAAACCGACCCAATTCAAAGCTTTGTTGAACATTTTTAAGCAATTATCACCATGAATCAGATTAATCAAACCCTCATCATCATTGTCATCACTTGTATTATTTCCTACTTGGCATGGCAAAATCGCAATATCATGGAACGCTTGATTTTTTGGTCTCCAGCAATTAAAAAAGGGCAAGTTGAACGCTTTGTGACTCATGGCTTTATCCATGCTGATGGCATGCATTTGTTGTTTAATATGTTCACTTTTTACTTCTTTGGTGCGGTCATTGAAGCCTTTTATCGACAGTATTTGGCTGGTGCAGGATTTGTGGTTTTTTACCTCGGAGCTATTGTGGTGGCGATGTTGCCCTCCTATATCAAACACCAAAATAACCCCAGGTACATGAGTTTAGGCGCTTCAGGTGCAGTCAGCGCCGTGTTATTTGCTTTTATTTTGTTGTTCCCTTGGGAGTTGATTTATATTTTTGGCGCTATACCGGTGCCTGCGATACTGTTTGCTGTGGCTTACGTTTGGTACAGTATTAAGGCTCATCACGCGAATAACGATAACATCAACCACAGTGCACATTTATATGGTGGTTTGTTTGGTATAGTGATGACCATAGTCGTTGAGCCTCGTGTGATTAATCATTTTTTCAATCAATTAATGAATCCATCTTGGTTATAAATTCTCTGCCTGGTTTTTTAAGAGGGTACTTTTATCACTTTTCTTAACACAGGTTGACAGCTTTCCCATGTTTTAATGGTTGTAGACTGAAATATGTTGCCAGCGTTTGACCCATATCCGCAAAAGTTGTTCTGCCTCCGATGTTATGACTTTTGATTTTTGGGCCAAAAAACAAAACAGGAACATGTTCTCGGGTATGATCTGAACCAGGCTGAGTGGGGTCGCAGCCATGATCTGCAGTGATTAAAGCCACATCGTCAGGTCTCATTATTGCTTCCAACTCGGGAAGTCGGGCATCAAAATCTTCCAATGCTTTGGCATAGCCAGTCACGTCACGTCGATGACCATAGTGACTGTCAAAGTCTACAAAATTAACAAAGACCAAAGTGTTATCGCTGGCATGTTCAAAACTATCCAGCATCGCGTCAAACAGCTCCATATTGTTTTTACCTTTCACTGAATAAGTGACACCACAACCAGCAAAAATATCAGAAATTTTTCCTACTGATATGACCTTTCCACCAGTCTTAGTCAGATGGTCAAGTAATGTGGATTCAATGGGGCGGGTGGTTAAATCTTTGCGATTGGCAGTTCTTTGGAAGGTTTCTGCTGTTTCGCCGACAAAAGGACGAGCAATGACCCGGGTTATATTTAAATCATCGACTAATTGCTTGGCAATGAGTGAAATTTCAAGCAAGCGTTCCAAACCAAAATGTTCTTCGTGTGCTGCAATTTGAAACACTGAATCGGCAGATGTGTAGCAGATTGGTTTGCCGGTTTTTATATGTTCTTCACCCAATCGTTTAATGATTTCAGTACCTGAAGCGTGACAATTGCCCAAGATGCCAGGAAGCTCTGCCTGCTGGACAAACTGTTGAATCAAATCATCAGGAAAACAAGGGATGGCTTTTGGGAAAGTGCCCCATTTAAAGGGTACGGGAACACCCGCCATTTCCCAATGACCACTGGGTGTGTCTTTGTCTTTGCTTTGTTCTACGGCATAGCCATAACTTGCGTTGACTTCAATGGATTGATCAGCACCCGCCAGGTTTTGCCCAGTACTGGATTGATGAGCAGCAACCATGCCCAAGCGGGTTAGATTTGGGATGTACAAGGGTCCTTGTCTGATACCGGTAGCATCTGCACGACCTTCGGCACATTGTTGAGCAATATGGCCAAGGGTGTCACTGGTTTCATCGCCATATAAATGGGCATCTGCACTGGCACCTATTCCCAAGGAATCCATCACTAATATGACCGCTCGTTTCATCAATCACTCCACAGTTTGTCAGTTTTCAAGAGACCTTTGTTCAATTGTCCAGAACCATGCAAAGGCTCTTTAAGTATATAACGAATGAGTCTGGGTTGCAGTGTTTGTTTAAACATACGCAATTCAACGGATATACAAAGGTTTGTTTCAGATTTACCATGAACAAAAAAAAGAGAACCCCATGGAAAACCAAGTATTTGAACTGAAATATGCTTTAGACACATTCTATTTTTTGATCTCAGGTGCCTTTGTGATGTGGATGGCGGCAGGCTTTTCCATGTTGGAAGCAGGATTGGTCCGCGCTAAAAATACCACCGAAATATTGACCAAAAATGCGGCATTGTTTGCGGTTTCTTGTACCATGTATCTGATTATTGGCTATGCCATCATGTATCCAGAATTAGGCAGCCTGGCTTTGAAGGGCATTACCGGTGATGGTGTTTCAGATGAAGCCAACTATGCACCTTCTGCAGATTTCTTTTTTCAAGTGGTTTTTGTGGCAACTTCCATGTCCATTGTTTCCGGTGCTGTGGCAGAACGAATGAAACTCATGGCCTTTTTGGCTTTTGCAGTGGTTATGACCAGCGTTATTTATCCCCTTGAAGGTTATTGGACTTGGGGTGAAGGGCTGGTTTTTGGCTGGTTTTCGCTGAAGGATCTGGGTTTTTCAGATTTTGCAGGTTCCGGTATTGTACACATGGCTGGTGCGGCAGCGGCTTTGAGCGGTGTCATCTTTCTGGGTCCACGCACAGGCAAATATGACATTAATGGAAAACCCAAAGCCATTCCTGGAGCAAACTTACCCATGGCAACACTGGGTACATTTATTCTTTGGATGGGTTGGTTTGGTTTTAATGGTGGTTCAGTTTTAGCAACATCTTCAGTAGAAAAAGCCAATTTGGTGGCAGTGGTGTTTATGAATACCAACGCGGCCGCCGCGGGTGGTTTAATTGCTGCTTTATTAACTGCCAAACTTTTATTTGGTAAAGCTGATTTAACCATGACCTTAAATGGTGCACTGGCTGGTTTGGTCACAATTACTGCAGAAGCCACCACACCTACACCAGCATTGGCGACATTATTCGGTGCGATTGGTGGCTGTTTGGTGGTGTTCTCGGTGATATTGTTCGATAAACTCAAATTGGATGATCCTGTGGGCGCGATTTCAGTTCATGGTGTGGTTGGTTTATTGGGGTTGTTATTGGTGCCTGTAACCAATGCTGAAGTTAAGTTACTCGGTCAGATAGTTGGCGCCTTGACCATTTTCATTTGGGTTTTTATCGCAAGTTCTCTGGTTTGGTGGTTGTTGAAGAAAACCATGGGTATTCGGGTTTCGGCGGAGGAAGAGTACGATGGTGTAGACATGTCAGAATGTGGTATGGAGGCTTATCCGGAATTTACCAAAGGTTGACGAAAAAGTTATTGATAAAGTTTAATAAGCTCATCAGGTTCAGGTCTAACGCGATAATTGGTGGTTTGATCAGAATAAATGATGATTCCATTGTCATCCGTGGCAATAACTGTTGGGTAATATTGGTTGTTTTGATGCCCAAGTATCAGAAAACCAAAAGGTAGTCCATTTTCATGTAAGATGCCGAGTTTTCGACCTAATTGTTGTCTTTCATCAATTAAAAAGTGCAGGGGCACATTAAATTTTTCAGCCAGCTTTTGTGTTTGTTGTTCTTTTTGTGAGGATATAATCATCACTTTCACCCCAATTTCATTGAGCGCTTTGAAGTCTTCTGCGACTTCCTGTATTTGTGCCATGCACAATGGGCACCAGTTACCTCGGGTGAACATCAGAATCATGGGATGCTGATCAGGGTCGGTTGAGTCTATGAGATTTCCGAGATGATTTTTAAGTGTAAAAGAGGGGAGGTGTGCTCCTTCATATAAAATGTGACTTATTGTACGTTGGTTGTTTGAATACCAATATACATACAACAAGGTAATCAAATAGCTGGACACAACAAATACCATCAATGGCATCAATTCGACATTGAAAGTCAACAGACCTAAAAGAAAACCTGTCAGTGAGGTCAGTTGTACGGGCCAAAGGTGTTTGCCAGTTCGAGCGAGTGACTTAAATAACAATATAAAACCCAAAAACAATAGCAATGGTGCGGCTGTCAACAGCATAGATAAACCCATCCAGTACAAATCATTTAGCATTAATGTGACACCGTTAAAAACAGTGGTAAACAATGCAAAGGGTGCTAAAGTGATGAATAAAGATTTTGTTGTATTCAGAATTTTCATGCGGTTGAAAAAAAAGTTCTCATATATCTAAGAGACCTGTAAAATAAGTTTAATGGCAACAGACTAAACATCAATCCCAAGCCATTTTAAAGCTTATATTGGGAACCAAGGGTAAACCATATTCATTTTCATACTCAAGTACTGCATCATTGAATTGGTAATTTCTGCAACATGGATTTTCTCTATTCAGTGCATTATTTAACTGAATGTCCAGTTGCCATTGGGCATGTTCATTTTGCCACTTCCTGTTAAGCTTAAAGTTCAACTGGTAAAAATCATGGTAGCGTCCCTGATTTCTGGTGGCAATCTGGTAACCATTTTCGGTAGTCTCAATGGTGGTTAATGGCCAACCGTTGTGGAAATCAAGACTCAAATCTAATCGCCAGGCTTTAATCGGCATACCCATGTATAGCTTAAAAGCATTTCTTTGATTCCAACTGCGGGAAATGTGTTGTTGGTCAAACTCATCTTTTACGTCAGAGTATACATAGCTCGCAGACCAATCTATTTGATTCATTTTGCCGCTCAGGGTGAATTCAGCACCACTGGCTTTGGCGTCATTTGGGGTGATGCGGATGCGGTCATAAAACAAATCAGGTAACACATGAAAGCCATTGAATAAGTTTTCATAGTAAGGGTGTGTCTGACTGTATTTTTTGTGGTAGATTTCACTGCGTAAAGTCAGGTTGTTTACAAAGTGATGATTGAATTCCAGCACGGCGAGATCTGCTGAAGCCGGTTTGAAGTATTGAGGATTCATGTCTTCAAACAATAATTCGTCAATATGTTGGGCTTGTTGATGTCTGCCAATTCCCAATCTCCATGTAGAGCGATCTGAGGAAAAAAAGGACACATTAAATCGTGGGCTTAAACCACCATTTTCTGACCACTTTTGATGTTGTTGATGTGCACCAAGGTCAAATACCCATCGTGAATTCAATTGATATCGGATATTCGCAAAAGCCTGAAAGGACAAACCATGTTCATCAAATAAAAATGTACGATTGTTTGAACGTGTTAAACCCAAAGCATCAGTTAACTCGCTTTGATGATTCAGCATTCGGCTTGATGCAATACGAGTATCCTCAATGGTTAAATCCAAACCATACTCAAACAACAATTGATCGTTGTATTGCCACTGGTGTTCAAATTTAATTCCCTGAAAATGGCTGGTGATTTCTTCATCAACAAAAGCCTGAGAATTGTCATCATTCAATGCCCCGTAGCGGCGGTCATGGCGCCTGCTGCCATAAACTTGCCAATTCATTTGGTGTTGATTTAAATCATCATAGAACCATTGCAACCAGAGGTTTTGGTCATGGTAGTCTGCTTGTGCAGTTTCATCTTCCTGATCAATGGCTATTTCATCCCGGGAGACCAGTAAATGCTGTGACATTTGCCAGCGCTCGTTGATGAATTGGGTGGTTTTGAAATAAGCATCATCAAATTCGGGTTTAATGGTTAAGTCTTCAATTAAACTTGAGTTAATGAATTGACCGCCAGATCTTAACGAAAACAGATAATCGGCGTTTTGTGGCTGGTTTTGATCTCTGAATGTGTAGGATGTGGTTAATAATCCAAGTTCAATCTCATGTTTCGGTAACGCAGACCACTGGTTACTTTGGATATCAAGTACCGCACTTAAACGGCCGCCATATTTCACAGGAAAAACACCTTTATAAAAGCTCAATGAATCAACGACAGCATCATTGATGGTCGAAAACAAAGAGAAAAAATCCTTAAAGTGATAGGGGTTCCGTAATTCGTGGTTATCAAATAGAATCAGTGATTCATTACTGAGACCACCTCTGGTACTGAATTTACCGTTGATGCCATTGTTGGTGGTTCCTGCCAGTCTTTCAGTGGCGCGCAGTGGATCGCTGTTCAAGGTGATTTGTTGATTTAAATCTTGTCTGGTTAGGCTCTGTTGGCTGTTGCTGTTATTGAAATTGGTGAGACTTGTGGAAACATGTATGTCTGAAAGCGCTAAGGGCAAAGGTTCCAATTCTGCAATAACCAGACTGGTTTTGTTATTAAGGGTTTGCTCAATGTTTTGTTTGATATAACCGGATGCTGAAATTTGGCCCTTAAATGCTTCGGCGTTTGCAAGGTGTAGTACCACTGTGCCTTGCTTGCTTTTTACTTTCTCACCTGTTGATTGTTGCAAGGTGAAATTGTGGATGCGGTTTTGTGTGTCCTGGTCTATGGCTTTGATTAATAAGGTGGTTTGTGGCGTAAACGTCATGGGACGAATGACATAATTAGTCGTGGTGCCATCGATGTTGTCTAATTGCAGATTAAAACGCTTTAAGGCAGTATTGAAGGTATTAAGCTTGGCAGGATTAAGAGCCAATGGCTGGTTAAGTATCGTGTCTGACAGGTAATCGTTGCTGTAGAATAGTGTGATACCTTCCTCTGAAAAGTATTCAATCCATTGGCTGATGGTTCGGCTATCAGTCTGAGGGTAGCATGGCCGGGAAAGACATGACAGGCAGAAAGCGACGAGAACCCATAACCAGTATTGGGGTTTATTCATTCAATTGAGCGATTTTATGAGTCTGCCAATCTTACTGGTTTTGTTGTTTGATTTGCAATACACCGTCTTCAATTGAATAGGTATATTGGGTTGCATAAAATACGGTTTTGATGGCTTGCTCTGAAGTCATGTTATGAATATCACCTTGTAATCGTACACGTTTGGCAGGACTTTCAAGATTTTGCCAATCAATGGTCAAGCCGGTTTGATGGGCATACCATTTGACGAACTCATACAGGGATTTGCCATTCAAAGCGTAAGCTGGTTGTGCTGAAAACGTCCAATCCCAGAGACCATCATAACTATTTACGGTAGAAATTTTAGTTTCACCAGTGGTGCCCAATGTAGCGACTTGATTGGATTGAAGGGTTGTTGCATCTGAGGCATCTTCGGAGGTCATGTTGACTTGCCCAGAGCGTACAGCGACTTTCAAGACGTCGTTTTGTTTATTGACCAGATAACGGGTTCCTATGTGTTGAACTTCTGCCTGACTGGTTTTAATCGTCAGTGCTGCTGCTTGTTGAGCCACGTCCGTGTCGTGATATATTTGTCCATGTTGTAACTCAATCATGTTTGACCCGGTGGTCAATGAAGTATTTGATGCTATTCTGAGTTCGCTGTGATCGGACAATTGGATGTTGAGGTGGCTGTCGTTCAATGTCCTGATGCGAGTGCCGGTTACAAGCGTGCTGTTGGGTTCTATAGGCAACCATTGATTGCCTTGTTGGTATTCTGCAGTTCCCTGTGAGTTTTGCACCACAGCAAAAGGTGTTGCTGCTGGTTGAGGGGTTGGCTGATTGAAGTTCATCAAAGAAACTGTGAATACCATCAGTACACTGGCGGCCATAGCCCAGAGGTATTTTTGCTTACGTTGCTGCCTTTGTTTTTGTACCATCTGTTGCCAGTGTTGTTGCACCTTGGCTTTACTTTTTGCAGTCAGTTCTGCATCTGGTGTGGTTCGAGAACCAATTTGTTTTAACAGCGCATCTATATCAACTTTGGTTTCTTTGTCAGGGGTATGTTCAGCCATGGTTGTTCTCTGGTTGTGTATTCAATAAGTCTTTAAAATGATCCAATTGCATCATTTTTTGAATCACTTGCTGAAAAGATTTTCTTGCGCGTGCCAATATCGATTGTACGGCAATTTGGGTGGTGTCTAACTGTTCAGCAATCTCTCCCACACTCAATTGATCAATGTACTTCCAAGAAAGCACATGCCCATAATTGCTGGGTAAGTGATCAAGCACTTCTTCCAGAGTATGCTTTAGCTGTGCATTCAAGGTTATTTGTTCAGGTTGTTGTTGGTTGTTCATAGCAATGTTTTCTAAAATATTTCGCATTTCGGGTGAGTCGGTCATAGGAACCACCACTTTGTCTCTGCGCTTTTGTTTCACAAAATGAGCATGGATTAAGCTGCGACTGATTTGGCACATCCAGGTAAATAGGGCTGCTTCACCGCGATAGTCAGCCATTTTGTCCAACGACTTGCACAAGGTTTCCTGCGCCATGTCATGGGCTAAATCATAATCCTGTTCAACTCTATTCATGATGAATCGAAACAGTTTAGGGTGATAGGTATCAAAAAATTCATTGAATGCCTTTTCATCACCTTTGATTATGGCTTTTGCCAGTTTTAAATCAGCTTGATAAGCCTTCATCCAGTTCATTATTAACAATTGTTTAACAGTTAGAGAACATCACTTTTAATTATCAATCTCAGTTTTTTTATTTTTTTTTATTTTTTTTTCAATACAGCGATTGATTGTTGGTTTTGGTTTGCTCCAAGTAAGTAAATAATGACCGACAGGTGACTTAATGACAATAAAAATAGATGCTTTATATGAAAATAATATCAGTCCTTTATTATTTTGGACCAACCACAACAATACAAACAACCCGCATCGATCTACACAAACTAACCAACACTCTTTGAAAACAAATCAAGAGTTGGGTATTCAAACACCATTTGCCAGAGGCTTGCAGCTGAATTTATTGTCTCCTGTTGATGAGCAAAGAAAATCTGCAGAAACCTTCATTAATGCCGGTTATGCCAAACACTTTGGTGCGCATTTGGCAGAATTTTCCCCCATTATTTTGACCGTCAAGGATTTTTTCAATAACCGTATATTAGGGGCAGTGGGGCTGCGTTATGCTGATGGTCAGTCTTTATTTTCTGAAAATTACTTGTCCGAACCTATCGAGTCACTGCTCAGTGAAAAAACCAATCAAAAAATTAAACGCAAACAAGTTATTGAGTTGAGTCATTTTGTGGTGGATAAAAACACCGATGTGAATGTGGTGTTTCCCATGATTGGCCAGTTCCTGAAAACGCTGGATGTTGACTGGGCGGTATACACACTTTCACGCCCTATCAAATCAGCTTTTCAGCGCTTAGGCATTCAATTAACACATCTCCAACATGCTTATGCCGATGCCATTAAAGTCAGTAAAACAAACTGGGGTCATTATTACGACTTTAAACCGGCCGTTTACTTTTCCAGTATTCTTGAAAACATGAATGCATGATATGAAAGATAGCGTTAAAGTGGCCAAGGCCATGAAAAAACACCAGAAATTGAATGATTCAGGTGATATCCGCATGGCGATTCATCTGGACAATTCATCAACCTGGTTGGAAATTGATCAACTGGCGACCGAGTTGGGCTGGGTCATTGTCCCAATTCCACATTTTTTTTCAGTGAATCAGATACAGTATTTGATCCACCAATCGGGTATAGATTGCGTGTGGTGTGCTCCCGAGGCCTTGATGTTTTGGCAACAGCTGGGATTTCGTAATGATCCAGAGGCTGACACATTAGAGCCATGTCATTTTTTAAGTAGAATGGTTGAAGTTAAACCAGAGTTACCTCAAGGAACCCATAAAATCACTTTCACTTCTGGAACTACCAGTGAACCTAAGGGTGTTTGTTTGAGTTATGAGCATTTGAGTACAGTAGGTCAATCTTTAGCTGATGCAGTGGCTGCATTGGGAATTCACAAGCACATCAGTTTGTTGCCCTATA
>JAGRJR010000088.1 GCA_020442635.1 Lysobacterales bacterium | reverse complement strand
CGTTCGTCTGGGTGGAGGTATGGGAGATGTGATTGGGCATAATCACGGTGAGCTCAGTAGCAAACCGCGCTGGGAAGAAGGCGCCAGAACCTGGACCCAATTTCAGGGCGCCAGTTCTACAGTCTATGCCAGTGGCGATGTATCAGCACGCTCCAGATTCGCTGACTGGGAACATTACGCCGCTGAAGACTCAGTCTATGTTTCCTGGCATTCCAATGCCGGCGGAGGTACCGGAACCAGTACCTACATCTATTCCAGCAACCCACCAGATGGCACCTATGACCCCAATCAGTCCATTGCAGGTTCAGCAGAATTACAAACAGCTATTCATGATGAACTGATTAACGACATTCGCGGTGCTTGGGACGCCAACTGGACAGACCGTGGCAAACGCTCAGCTTATTTTGGCGAAGTCAATCCTAACCACAATGATGAAATGCCTGCCATGTTGATTGAGATGGCTTTTCATGATCATGTGGACGATGCCGATGCCTTGCGCCACCCTCAATTCAGAAAATTAGTAGCCAGATCTATTTATCAGGGCATTGTTAAATATTTTGCACAGCGTGATGGCATCACCATGACTTTGTTACCCGAACCGCCCACCCATTTACAAATCACCTCTAACACCTTAGGCAGTTTACACATTCAATGGCAGGCACCTGTGGTTGATGCACAAAACATTGCAGGAGACGCGGCCACCAGCTACATGGTTTATTTATCAGATGATGGCAAAAATTTTGATAATGGCACCGAAGTCAATAGTCTTTCACTACAACTTGAGAACCAAACACCTGGACAGGTTAAATACGTCAAAGTCCGATCAAAAAACGCGGGGGGCTTATCACTTGCCAGCGAAACCCTGGCCAGCCGCATCAGTTATGCCAATGAAAACCGAGTCTTGGTCATCAATGGTTTTGATCGTTTGAACAGTGGTCAGCTGGTAATTCAAGACATGCCGGATATTGGCGGTTTGGTGGATCGCATGTATTTGTCACAAATGAACACCTTCGATTACATCATTCAGCATGGTGATGCCATTAACGAGTCAGGAGTTGGTTTTGATGGAATCAGCAATGAATTGATCGAAGACAGTGTATTCAGCCTGAATGTCGCTGACTATCAAGCGATATTTTGGATTTTAGGTGAAGAATCTTTTAGTCTGGGAAACACCTTAACTGCGTCAGAACAGAACGCTTTGACCAATTATTTAAATACCGGTGGTAAGTTGTTTATTTCAGGCGCGGAAATCGCCTGGGACTTAGACAATCTGGGTTCACCAGCTGATCAGGATTTTTATAATGATGTTTTGAAAGCCAGCTATTTTTCAGACGATGCCAACACATTTACCGCCAATGGTTTAGCTGGCACACCTTTTGCCAATATTTCCGGCATTGAGTTTGATGACGGATCTGGTCCCTCTTACCGCGTTGAATATCCGGATGTTATCAATCCACTGTCTCCCGCCAATCGTTGTTTAGATTATGTGGGAAATTTATCAGCCTGCACCTATGTGGATACCGGTATCTATCAAGTGATTCACTTGGGTTTTCCTTTTGAAACCATCACCTCACAAAGCAAGCGCCATGAACTGATGGCAGAAACCATGAATTTCTTTAACATCCCCTATTTCAGCGATGTGATTTTCGCTGATGATTTTGAATAAAAAAATGCCCACTTCAAATCAATGAAGCGGGCACCCAAAAGGTCAAATTATGTGTCTTGCTTCCCTTCTTTTATCTAAAAAGATAAAAACCGGCTGCACAAGACAGAGCAGTTTTAATCGCTGAACTTCTGATTCGTAATACTTACTCACCAACCAGTTGAGCGGTCGCTTTGCTCCTACGTGGGTAATCAATCCTTTTGTTTTCTGAATACTTTCTGCACCAATACATAAAACATCGGCACAAAAAGTATGGCAATCACTGTTGAGGCAATCATACCGCCCATCACAGCAATACCAATGGCATTCTGACTGGCTGCACCTGCACCATCAGAGATGGCCAATGGCGTTACACCCAAAATAAATGCCAATGAAGTCATAACGATAGGCCTGAATCGTTGTTTAGCCGCAGTGGCCACCGCTTCAAACAAGTCCATGCCTTGATCTTTCAATTCTTTGGCAAATTCGACAATCAAAATGGCATTTTTCGAAGCCAAACCAACAGTGGTCAGTAATGCCACCTGAAAATAAACATCGTTGGACATGCCAAATAAACGACTGGCAATTACCGCCCCCAAAATACCCAATGGAACAGCCAAAATCACCGCAAATGGTACCGCCCAGCTTTCATACAAGGCGGCCAAACTTAAAAACACAATCAACACAGACAGTGCATACAAAGCTGGGGCTTGTGAGCCACTTTGCTGTTCTTCATAGGACAAGCCGGACCAGGCCAGTTCAATGCCTTGAGGCAAGCCATCAACAATGGTTTGAATTGCATCCATCGCCTCACCAGTACTGACACCTGGTGCAGCACCACCTTGAATGTTCAACGATGATACACCATTAAATCGCTCCAGTTTTGGTGAACCGTAGATCCACTCAGTGGTCGCAAATCGATCAAATGGAATCATCTCTCCCTGGTTATTAGCGACATACCACAATGACAAGTCCTCTGGATTCATGCGATGTGGTGCATCCGCTTGTAAATACACCTTCTTGATTTTGCCTTTGTCCAAAAAGTCATTCACATAGCGAGAACCCCAGGCAATTTGTAAGGTGTTATTGATGTCACCCAAAGACAAACCCATGGCGGCAGCCTTCTCATTATCAATGTTGATTTTGAACTGTGGCACATCATTCAATCCATTGGGGCGAACGCCTTGCAATTTAGGATTTTGCGCTGCTGCGCCCAATAATTGGTTGCGGGCATTCATCAAGGCCTGATGTCCCAAATCACCCCGATCAATTAATTGAAAATCAAAACCTGAAGCATTACCTAACTCCTGAATCGATGGCGGATAAAAGGCAAAAGCACTGGCGTCTTTGATTTGACTGAAAGCTCCGTAGGCTTGTCCTGCAATTGAAAACACACTTTGGTCATCCCTTTCTCGCAATGACCAGTCTTTCATGCGCACAAAGCCCAAAGCGGCATTTTGTGCAGCACCACTGAAACTGAAACCAACTACAGTAAATAAGTGCTCAACATTTTCAGCTTGTTGATTCAACATATAATCTTCGACTTGTTTTACTGACTCTAATGTCCGTTCAGCAGTGGCGCCAGCTGGCGCATTCACCATCACAAACATGGTGCCCTGATCTTCGTCTGGCAAGAATGATTTAGGTAAGCTGACAAAAAAGTAAGCCACAATCGCCAACAACAAACCATACAACACCACAAAACGCATGATGCGTCTTGCCATGTATGAGGCAGTATTTTCATATTTAGACCTTAAGGCGTTGAAGTTGCGGTTGAACCAACCAAAAAATCCAGTGGTTTTGCGACGATGTTCATCTTTAGATTGTTTCAGGAAGGTCGCACATAATGAAGGAGACAAAACCAAAGCCACCACTACAGACAAACCCATGGCAGATACAATGGTGATTGAAAACTGTCGATAAATTGAACCGGCTGATCCAGCAAAAAAAGCCATCGGTACAAACACGGCTGACAGCACCACAGCGATACCAATCAATGCGCCAGTAATCTGATCCATTGACTTTTTGGTGGCCTCTTTGGGGGGCAAGCCTTCTTCGCTCATCACCCGTTCGACATTTTCTACCACCACGATGGCATCATCCACCAATAATCCAATGGCCAGCACCATGGCAAACATGGTCAATACGTTGATTGAAAAACCAAAAGCCGACAAAATAGCAAATGTCCCTAAAAGTACCACCGGAACGGCAATAGTAGGAATCAGGGTGGCTCTTAAATTCTGTAAGAACAACAGCATCACCAAAAACACCAACGCCACCGCCTCAATCAAGGTTTGAATCACGGAGTTGATGGATAATTCAATATAAGGTGTGCTGTCAAACGGATAAATCACTTTGACATTATCCGGCAGAAACTCAGCCAACTCAGTCACTTTTGCCTTAACCGCTGCTGCGGTGTCCAAAGCATTGGCTCCGGTTGCCAAAGAAACGGCCAAACCTGTGGCCGGCATCCTTTTATAGCGAGCGATGGTGCCATAGGATTCAGAGCCTAATTCCACACGGGCTACATCGCTCAAACGCACTTGTCCACCATCGGTGTTCACACGCAAAATGATGTTTTTGAAGTCCTGCACTGTTTGCAAACGTGATTGCGCAGTCACTGTGGCGTTGATTTGTTGTCCTGAAATCGCGGGCAGAGCACCTAATTGGCCGGCTGAAATGTCGGTGTTTTGTTGTCTTATGGCATTTTGCACGTCAACGGGGGTCATGCCATAACTGAACAGTTTAGCTGGATCCAACCAGATGCGCATAGCATGTTGAGAACCAAACACCCTGACACTTCCAATGCCATTAATTCTTGACAACGGATCGCGGAAATTTGAAGCCAGAAGGTCACCCAAGTCACCTTGGCTCATTGAACCGTCTTCTGTATAAAATCCGACCACCAACAGGAAGGTGTCATTGGATTTAGTCACTGTGACACCTTGCGCCTGAACTTCTTGTGGCAATAAGCTGATCGCACCTTGTACTTTGTTTTGGGTTTGCACCTGTGCAATGTCAGGATCAACGCCAGGCTCAAAAGTGATGGTGATGTTCATCGAACCATCTTGACTACTCGAATTGTAATAACGCAATTGGTCAATACCGGTCAATCTTTGCTCAATCACTTGTGTGACTGCATTCTCTACTGTTTCTGCGGATGCACCAGGGTAAGCGGCACTGATGGCAACGGTAGGCGGGGCAATTTTTGGATACTGTTCAACGGGTAATGAGCGGATAGCCAGCACACCTGCCAACATGATGATGATGGCAATCACCCAAGCAAAAACCGGTCGATCTATAAAAAATCTGGCCATGGTTTATCCTCTGTTGGGTTCAGTTGAGGTGGTATTTTGCCAAGTTGAACTCTCAACCTGAGCACCTGGAGACAGCCTCTGATAACCTTCTACCACAATTTCATCTCCGTTTTGCAAACCGCCAATGACCACCCACTGATCACCCACAGCACGGTTGACATTAATGATTCGAGGATTGGCTTGATTGTTGTTACCAATGACCCAAACACTCAACTCACCATCCGGTGTTCTGGTTGTGGCCCTTTGAGGAACCATAACACCCACGCGCTCACCCAAGGTAATTTCAGCATTGACAAAAAGTCCAGGCAACAAAGTCCCTTCAAGATTGTCCATCAAAGCTCTCAAACCAACAGAACCTGTGGTTTCATTGACATTGACATCAGAAAACTCCAGCACGCCTGATGCCGGATGATCAACATTCAAACCTGTTAGTTCAACAGTAATTTCTGCACCGGTGTTGATCTGTTGCTGCACCCAGGATGCTTGTTCTCCCGACACCTGCATATCAACGTAGATGGGATTCAATTGAGTAATAACCGCCAACGCTTGGGTTTGACTTGCGGTAACCAGCGCCCCAACCGTTAAATTGGATTTACCTATTCTGCCTGCAATCGGCGCATAGACTCGAGTGTAATCGACATTGATTTGTTCTAAAGCCACAGCAGCTTCCGCCACAGAAATGTTGGCTTTGGCTTGATCCAATTGTGCTTCTGCATCATCGAGATCCTGTTGACTGACCGCCTGCTTTTTCTCCAGCGATTTGATGCGGTTAAATCTGGCCTGGGTGGCCTTTAAATTGGCTTTGGCACTGAGTAAATTGGCTTGTGCACTTTTTAGATTAGCTTCATATTGCGCTTCATCCAATTGATATAACTGTTGACCTTTTTCAACGAATGCACCTTCTTTAAACAAACGTTCTTTGATGATTCCTGTCACCTGAGGACGCACTTGAGATTGTTTATAGGCTGAAGTTCTGCCTGGCAAAGCCATTTTTAAGGTGACTGGTTCTTCAACGACCTTGATTGACGATACTTTCAGCACTTGGTTACCACCTGGATAACCTCCAGGACCACCCAACGATTGGCCTTGCGATTGTTGGTAGTACCAATATGCACCAACAATGACAATAATTAATGCAATGATAATGAATGATTTATTTTTCATGAGTGTATTTTTTTAGTTAAGAGTGATCCAAGAGTATCCGAGGATCTATTTAAGCTTATATGATGTCTGTTTTATGTGTATTTTGGATGTCTAAAGAGACAATTTATACGAATGTTGAAATTATACATACATGCATGTATGTTGTCAAATTAAACTTCATTGTGCTAAACTACCTGCATGCGCAAAACCAAAGAAGAAGCTCAAAAAACCAAAGAAACCATCTTGATGGCGGCCTTGGATTGTTTTTCTGATCAGGGATATTTCAACACCTCATTGGATGACATCGCCAAAGCCGCTGAAGTCACCCGAGGTGCGGTCTATTGGCATTTCAGTAACAAACCTGAAATCTTCGATGCACTTCATGATTCATTGCATGAATCTTTTATAGAAATGATCACCAAAGACCTAGAGAGAGATTCATCGGAACCATTACGACAACTTGAAGAGTTAATCATCAAATTACTAAAAGACTTAGAACGTAACGAAACCAAAACCAGAACACTCAAACTGTTTTATCATTGCGATTACTCTGGCGACCTCAATCAATTTAAACAAAAACATCAAGACAATAAATATAAAAGCCTGCAATTAATGTCCTCATATTTCCAAAGAGCCCAGCAAAAAGGTCAACTCAATAAAACAGCAGAACCTGAAATTTTGACCTTAACACTACACTGTTTCTTAAAAGGTATTTTGTATGAGCACTTAAATGGCTCCACTCTTATCAACATTAACAGTCATGCAGAAAGGCTTATCAAACAACTTTTTAATGGATTGAATGATTGTCATGCGAGCCTGGGTTGTAAGGGCAATAGTTAATAAATCTTCCCTATACCTTTAACCCATCAAATAAACTCAGACATCACCACAATTTATGGTTCTAAGGCAAAAGTTTGTAAATGAGTCACCATTAAATCCACATCTTTTTGCATACCAGGCATAACCAACAGCTTATAGCCTTCTGCAAACCCAAGTTCACACAATGATTCATCTATTGTACAAAACATAAATGATGCAAGAGCATTTGAATCTTCTTGATTATTCGATTCAAGTTGGGCAGCCATTTTCAACAAAGCATACATCAACACCAATCCATTATAATCCTGATCTTGGCTGTTCAACCATTCAGTGAAAGGTAAAATTTCTCCTTTATCTACTCCGCCATAAATAAAATTTGTGCTGTAATGACTTAACACAAGCGGGTTGTTACTTTCTATAAGCTTTCTAAGAAGGTTTTGTATATTTTTGCGATACAGCGCTGGCTGTTGTGGATCATAAGACCAACCTTGTTTTAAGGCTTCGCCCAGTTCAGTACTGGTGGGTATATACTGTAAATCTTGATAAGCTTTAATGAATTTTTCCAGTTTTATAAAGCGAGAATTGATTTCATCACAAGGCAGTTTTGTTGTTTTTCTGTATTTACAGCTACTTTTTAAACCAAAAAGCATTTTAATTTCCACATAAGCATCTTCATGAAACATTTGGGGCTGCAGGAGTTGAAGGATCGAGTCTAATTCACTTGGAGTAAATTGCGGTATTATTATTTGATTATCTACCACTTCTGATTGACCCATATCATCCCGTGGGCTTATTGACTCAGTCTTGGATGGCGAAGTACCCCGTAAATTTTCAGGAATCCTTGATTCAATCATCAGTAAGCGATAAAGCAGCGCAGCAACTATGCCAAGCACCAACACCATAAACCACTGCTTAAACTTGCGATCATTCATAAAATAACTCCTTGTAGAGTAATTTAAACATCATCACATCCTGCCAGCGATTGGGACTGATGAAATGCTCTTGATAAAATTGTGACAAGTTCCTGCCACAAGCATCCGGATATGATGATAAAGGACCTAGTAGACAATAATTCATCACAATCGGGCTTAGTGGCCCACAATCCCAACCCAATTCGCATAAATACAGATGGAAAGCATAGCGCAGTTCACCGTGATTGGTTGATGGTTGTAACAGACCCGAAGCCGTAAACACCATTTGATCTGGAGTGATGCGATGCTTATCAGCTGGCCTGCTGTATGTAGAATGATGCTCAAAACCCAGAAAATGAAACGCAAACGTCCGCTTGCCATTGAGCGCATAAACCACTTCAAAAAACACATCAGCATCCTGAGTTCTTAACGCCTGGTTCATGGCTTGATCAAATCCTTGAAAATCGAGTTGAGCTTGCATGAGCTTTTCATGGTTGACCATTTTCTGTTCCTTGATGCGATTTTCTATTGCTTTGATTTGTCGCAATAAATCAAAATGTTGATCACGCAGAGATTCTTCATCGGGTTGATTGTTTCGCTGGGCAGCAAACCATTGGTTTTTGACCTCATCATCCAATTGTTGCAAGGCAGCCAATTCATCATACAGTGCTTGAGCAGCAGTTGGCTCAAGGCTATCATCACCTTCATAAGCCTGCTCAAGTGCCTGATAACTAACTGCCCACTGAGAAGCCAACTGTCTGGTTTTTTTCAATGTTTGTTCTTTGCTGGTTTTCGCAGTGATTGTGCTCAATTTTATGCTGATGGCATCAACCACATCATTCAATGGGATGCCATCGGTTTTAGACGTGTCAAAAACCCCATAATCCTGCCACAACTGATAACATTTTATCACCCAATATTCCAAGGTGTCGTTTTGTTCTGAAGTGAGAGGCACTTGCTCTGTGGCTGCGTAAACCGGTTGCCCATACTGATAAACTGGGCGACTAACGCGCTGGGTAATGTCCGCATCCAAGCCATTGGCTTGCCAAAACCGATAGAACATCTGACATGCCCTGGCTGTTTGTAATTGTTGATAAACATCCAGATAACTCAATGAATCAACTTCTATAGTCTTGTCCATCCGAGTAACACTTTTATCCTGAATGGATTGGATATTGACGATTCTTGGGGAGGCTTCTTGATGATGCTTTACAGACGCAACCATTTCATCCTGACTAACCACATTCGCAGTATTAGTGGCTTGTTTTTTTGCCTGTTGTTGCTGAAAGTACAGTAAATAAATTGCCAGTAAAACCATGGCAGCAATGAAACCATAAAATAGCATGGCCAGTTTCTTAGGGTTCATAAACATCAATTTTGTACATCATCCGATATTTTAACAAAATTTAAACTGATTTTCTCAGACCCTGATGTTTCCAGGATATGAATAAATCAAATTGCAGCTGACATAATTCTCAGGTATCATCCTTGCATCACAATCCCAAGAGCACAACAATGAAAAAAACTTTACTGGCCCTGGCATTGGCGCCATATTCCATTTCCCAAGCCAATAACTGGGAGCACAAAGCATCTAGTGCGGTCATCACAGAACTAAAATCTAACGGTAAAGTGGAGCTCATTTTAAAACTTGAAAACCCTGAACTTGTAACAAGTCATTCAGCAGATCGCATTGAAAAAATCAAAAACACAGTAAAACAACTTAAACGTGTGGCGACTGAATCACAAAAACCTTTGATTGAATATCTTGAGAACAAGAACATAGAATACAAATCATTTTGGGTCAGTAACCAAATAGTGGTTAAAGCCAACGTAACAGAAATTCCACAGCTTTTAAGCCGCAAAGAAGTGATTCAAGCGTTCACCAACAGACCCTTGAGCTTGAATCTTCCTGAGTTACCAGAAAAAAGCATTTTTTCTCCTGCTGGGATTGAATGGAGTGTCAGCAAAGTCAATGCACCAGACGTATGGGCTTTGGGTTATCGTGGTCAAAATATCATCCTTGCAGGACAAGATACTGGCTACCAATGGAATCACCCAGCACTGATAAATCGTTATCGCGGATGGGATGGCCAAAATGCTGATCATAATTACAATTGGCATGATGCCATAGACAATCCAAATGTGGTTTGTGGGCCTGAGCCTTGTGATGATCACAGCCATGGCTCGCATACCATGGGTACCATGACAGGTGATGATGGCGGTGGCAATCAAATTGGTGTGGCGCCAGATGCCAAGTGGATCGGCTGTCGCAACATGAATCAGGGTAATGGCACCCCTGAAACGTACATGGAATGTTTTCAATGGTTCCTGGAACCGACCGACTTGAATGATCAAAACCCCGATTTTGCTTATGCACCACACATCATCAATAACTCATGGGGTTGCCCATCCAGTGAAGGTTGTGTAGATGAAACCATTGTATTGCGGGATGTGATTAACAATGTGGTGGCCGCAGGGATCATGGTGGTTGTTTCAGCGGGCAATGGCGGCTCAGCTTGTAACACGATTAGCACCCCACCCGCCATTTATGACAAAAGTTTTACCATCGGCTCAACCACATCTACCGACAGTATTTCAGGTTTCAGCAGTCGGGGGGGCGTGAATATTAATGGTGCCAATGTCATCAAACCGGATGTATCAGCACCAGGTAGCTCTGTACGCTCAGCCAATAATAATTCTGGTTACACCACCATGAGTGGTACCAGCATGGCGGGACCCAATGCCGCCGCTGTGGCCGCCTTGGTGATGTCAGCCAACCCCAGCCTCGAAGGCAAACCAGGACTGGTCGGAAAAATACTGACCCGAACCGCTTTACCATTAACCACGACACAAGTATGTAATGGTGTTCCCGGCTCAGAAGTGCCGAACAACACTTTTGGTTGGGGGCGTGTAGATGCTTTGACGGCGGTTATATTTGCAGAGGATCTAATCTATTTTGATGATTTCTCCCGCTAATTTTTGGTTGGGACAAAACAGATAATGAACACTGAGAAAGCCACAAAAATCATTTTCTTTCTCAGTGTATTGCCATTGATTTTTGCATTGTTCCTCTCCTTATATTTCAGCTTTAATTTAGCTGATCTAACAACCATCACTTATAAATTTTCTCGCATAAATTCTTATATTTACGCCCACTCCTACGGCGCCATTCTATTGACAATGTTTTGTGGTTTGAGCCTGGGACGACTCATCAATGAGGAAGTTTCAGGATGGATATTGCTGATATATTTTATATTGGTGATGGCAGTCTGGCTTAGTTATCAGTCTTTTGCTGATTGGATAGGTATGAGTTTTTTAATTTTTTGTTGGATTGTTCACGCTTTCCTTTTTATTAAAGCAAGAAACCTGATCGGATTACCAGGTTGGTTTAATCAAGGCTACATAAAAGTTCAAATAATCATCATCTTGTTATTGAGTCTGATTACGTTGATAAACCAATAGAACTCACGACAACAAAGCATGTAAATCTTCAACTGAAGGTGCAAACCAATAAGAACCTGTGACCGCTGTTGAAAATTCAATCAAACGATCATGGACACCATCTGTAATGCCTAACATGCTTTCAAGTTGTGAACTGAAACGTCTGATTTCACAGGCAAAAGCCAAAAAATACAAACCATGCTCTTGAGCCGTTCCGTACGGATCACTGCGACGGTAGATTTTCATGGCTTGACCATCAATTTTTAAATCTGTTCGGCTGACATGAGAATCATAAGGCATGGCATCACCCTCCAATTCAATGCTGTCAACTTTGGTACGACCGACAACTTGTTCCTGTTCGTTCACTGACAATTGATTAAAAGCGGCTAAATCGTGAACCCATTTTTGGCTTAAAACATAACTACCAGCTTCACCAATTTCACCTGTTGGTATCAGTGCTGCAAGTTGCTTAGCATCACCTTTAGGATTGGCACTGCCATCAACAAACCCAATCAAATCTCTTTCATCATGGTACCTGAAACCGCGTAAGTCCAATTGAGCCTTTGCGACTTTTTCCATGGCAAACTGCACGTTAAGCACAGCATCAAAATTGTCATCGTGATGGGTACTGTGAATCCAGAAAAACACATCATTTTGTGTCGATGGCATAGCAAAACCATCCACACCCTGCAAAGCCATGAAATCAATTAAATCCTCTGGCTGCCATTCAGGATTCAGAAAACTCCATGCTTTTTTGCCAAAAGAAATCACCACATTGACTTCGTCAGTCTGTAATTCAAGCGCCTGCTGCAAAGCAGCTTTTATATCAGCCAATGGCATGGAAAAGTCCAACTGGTATTCGAGGTAATAATAACTGTTGGTATTTTCAGCAAAAATGCCAGCTTGCGGTGTTTTCTTCATTGATTTTTCTATGAGAATTTTTTCTGTAGGAATTTCAAGGCATTTGATAAACGTTCAATACTTTCGCCTTTACCCAAAACCTGCATGATAGCGTCATTGGCTGGGCCTTGCGCCTGTCCTGATAAAGCCAATCGAACAGGCATGCCCACTTTACCAAAACCAACCTCAAGTTCTGTCACAACATCGGCAATCAATTGATGCAAATCGGCATTCGCCCAA
>JAGRJR010000087.1 GCA_020442635.1 Lysobacterales bacterium | reverse complement strand
ATTATCATCAAAAACCATGGCCAGTATCCATCACCCCAATGTTTATTTTATTGGTGAAGTGGTTGACGTTACTGGACATTTGGGTGGTTTTAACTTCCAGTGGGCTTGGGCATCCGCTTATGCCGCAGCAGATTCAATTTTAAGCATTTAGGTAACAGTCATGTTGTCAATGGGTAGTGACAGACTTTTGTAATATTGGAGAGTATGGGTTAATTTTTTTCTCAGAATAAAAAAAACTGTTTTTTTTAAACAAAAACGAAATTAATTCGAATACATCAATAAGTAAACATGTTTATGATGTAGATATGAAAAAGTTAATAGTCAGTTTATTGTTGAGCTCAGCTTTGGCAAAAGCGGGAAGTGATGTTGTGTTTATCAATGGATTTGAGGCGCTTAACCTGTGGTCAAATCCCGCATCATGGGGGTCAAATGTAGTTCCAGTTGCTGATGAAATAGTGACCATTCCTTTGGGTCAAACCATATACCTTGATGTTAACACCGCAGCCTTGTCAGAACTGAATATTCAAGGTGAACTGATTTTTCTGCGACAAAATTTAAGCCTCACCAGTGATGTGATCAACCTGACTGGTGCTTTGCAAATTGGAACTGCAGCGCAACCTTTTGCGCAGCAGGCGACTATTAATTTAACGGGTGCTTTCGCTGATGGTGACATGACCCGTGGTTTGATGGTACAAGGTGGACGTTTGGAATTACATGGCAGGGTTCCCCAACCGGTGTGGACAAAAATAAATCAACACATCCAGGTAGGTGACCAACAAATCGAATTGCAGGAAAGTGCTAATTGGCAAAGTGGTGATACTGTCATATTGGCTCCGACAGATTACTATGGTGTGGCAGAGACCGAAACTTTTGAGGTCAGTGATGGCACAGCTGCTCAATTGAATTTAACGACACCTGTGAATAATTTTCGTTGGGGGTTATTGCAATACGCCACTACTGGCGGCATGAATACAATGGCTGGTAATGATGTGACCCCGCCGGCAACTGAAGGTTTTACACCTACTGTACTGGATGAACGGGCGGCCATAGCCAACCTGTCAAGAAACATTGTGATCCAGGCCCCTGATGATGCCGATTGGCAGAATCATGGTTTTGGTGCACACCTGATGATTATGGGTTTGCAGTCTGAGGTGCGGATTGATGGTGTAGAATTCAATCGAGTAGGTCATGCAGGGCAATTGGGGCGTTATCCGGTTCACTGGCACCGTTTAAGTTATGATGACAATGCCTGGTTGGGTGATGTTCAGGGGCATTACATCAAAAACAGCAGCATTCATGATTCACAAAATCGTTGTATCACCATTCATGCAACCAATGGTTTATTGATTGATAATAACATTTGTTACGATATATTAGGTCATGGTATTTTTCTCGAAGATGCCGTAGAAAGGCGCAACACCATTACGCATAATCTGGTGCTCAAAGTCAGAAATCCTGCACCTGAAAATGCACTTAAACTTCATGAGATAAATACCCAAACGGGTATAGCCACAGGTTCCAGTGCCTTGTGGGCCAGTAATCCCGATAACACCATCGTCAACAATCACTTTGGTGATACCGAAGGTTTTGGCATGTGGTTGGCATTTCCAGCAGCCCCTGTAGGTGTCAGTAGCAATGTGCCACTGCTGCCTTACCGCATGCAATTTGGCGTGTTCGATGAGAATGTCTCACAAAGCAATAATTTGCGAGGCGTGATGATTGATAATGTGGAAGTCGATGACCTGGGTACAGTAGCCGCTTTGCAATATGCTTCAACCACTCCAGATGGTGAAAATTCTTGGGATAATTTACAACGTTTCAGTATCACTGGTTTGCAATTGTGGAAAAATGGCTCGGGTAATATGTGGGATCGGGTGGTTTGGCCTACCTTTGCTGAAATTGTTTCTGCCGATTCCAGCGGTAAGTTCTTCTCTGGTTCAGGCTCAGATGGGAAAATCATCCGTTCTTTGTTGGTGGGGAGTTCTTTGAATGACTTTTCTGCCCGGCCACAACCGTGGATGGGACCGCCAACCGCATTAGCCACTTATCACAGCGCTTTTGATATGCAGGATAATCTGATTGTTAACTTTAATCATGTTGAAGACAAGACCAGTGGCGCATTTGCCACTGATGACTACTACATCAGACCCGTAGAAAAGGGGCAAATCCGTAACACCAATAACCTGTTGATCAACTCGCATCCCGGATATCGCAGTGATGCCAGCATTGATGAAGAGATTGCCTTTAATTTTGCCCAAGGATTTGCGCATTACGTGTTTGCCAGCGCCTTGTGGGATCCGTATGGTTATTGGGGCGATGCTGGAAATTGGAGCGTCTATAACCGCCCATTTTTAACGCACAATGCCAATTGTTCAACCATTCCTCTGAATGCCAATGCGAGCAGTTGCGAGGGTGACTATTTTGGTGTGGATCAATTTATTCTGGATCAAGTCAATATGCCGTTTGATGATCTAATGGCGATACAAGTCACTCGTTATGATGAAAGCAATCCTGAACAAGTGATTGACACTTGGGAAGTAACCAGTGCACAGCCAGGTTGGCCTCTAGGCCATATGCGGCATTTTGCCGTGCGTGAGGATGGCATCTATCTGCTTGATTTTCCTGATTCGAGCATACCTGAAGACGTGGCATTGTCTTTAGCAAATATGCATTTGCCAGCGGCCAGTTTTACTTTAGGGATTCGCTATTCAGGTGCACACTCAGCAGAGGTTTTTACATCTACACATGATCACGTTCATTACATTACAGATGGTCATGCGGCAGCGGGTAGTTGGGCCAATAAACATGATTATGTGCAGGTGGCCAACCGACAACAAGTGATTGCTTCTGCTGGTGAAACCTATTGGCAGGATACGGTTAATCAAATTGTCTGGGTTAAAGTATCATATGCTGATTTGGTGCAATTCAATGCATTTGATCCTGGTGATCCGTATGCCGATGAAGTGCTCTATAACCAGTTTCACCTACGCGTATGGAGTGAAGATTGATGCAATGGTTACAAAAAATTTATTGGATTCTTTCTTCCTGTTATTTGGTGACCAGTGGCATGGTTCTGGCTCAACCCTTTTCAGATGATTTTGATACACCTAATAATTTACTGAATGATAATGCCACCAACTGGTCAGTTTTGGGCGCGGGTGTTATGGATGAAAGAGCCACTCAAATTGAAATTGTTGAAGGTCATTTACAAGTCGTACCCGAGCGGTTTGAATTCAATGGCTGGTTTGAGGATGAATATGGCCCATTGGTTTATCAAAATGTGACAGGTAATTTTGTGGCCATGACGCGATTACAGGTTTTTCACCCTGATAACGACCAATTGCCTCCCAATGTGGGTTTTAACGCAGGCGGCTTTGTTATCAGAGACGCGGCTGGCACTCATAATGGTGATGAAAACTGGGTGATGTATAACATGGGCGGTCAGGGTGTAGGTGATGTCACTTATTCCCGTGAAGTTAAAAAAACCGTTAACTCGACTTCTAATTTATTTTTAACTGAACAGATTGGGCTCGATGAATATTTACTGGTTTGTCGAGTTGGTAGCCATTTTTATTTTTACTATTGGGCCGATGCCATCAATGATTGGCGTGAAGAGCGCTACTACAATGCGTTTGATGTCGATGGCGTATTGACTACAACTTGGCATAATTCATCTTCTGTCACGCCAGAAGTCATTCCAGCAGGAACTGGCCAAAGTAATCAAATGTTCTTTAATCACGCGGCTATGCCAGCAACAGTTCAGGTCGGTGTGATGGGGCATACCTGGAGTGATGATGCTATACAGGCTAACTTTGATTTTGTGTATTTTTCCCAGACACCACCCAATAATCAGTCAGAATGCTTGCAAGAATTTGCCATTCCAGATCTGATTTTCGCTGATAACTTTGAGTGATGAACAAGCCTGCCAAATAGAGTCTTTGACAGGCTTGGTAAATTCAAGGGAGGTTGTTGGTGCTTCCAGGTGTGACCACCGTCGAGAATGTAAAATCTATGTCATCATCACCACTATCAGTACCATCTGGTAATCTGACAATAGAACCATCTCCCGTATCTATCGCAGTTGTTGCGGTCCCCTCTACCAAGTCAACTGGAGCCACAAATCCAGTGATGATCGCCGCATTAATAGCACCTTCATAGGACAATGAATCAACCAGTGTGTTGTTGATATTGTCGATCAAAGCAACACCATCAGGACCGCCATTTTGAATGCCTGAAGCAAAGGCATTTTCAATATAAATGACTCCTTGAGGAACCGCCAGTCCGGAAGCTCCCACCACGGCAAATTCATTAGATCCCAAGGTGCCTGATAAAGTGACTCGATCATATTCAGTGCTATCATTGCCATTGATCAAAACAATGGCATATTGACTCAAGTCAACACTGTTTTGTGTCGGGTTATATATTTCTACAAATTCAGTGGTATCGACCCCAGGTTGATCGTAATCAACTTCGTTGATTACCAATGCAGCGGCAACTGGTGGCACAATGTCACTGATGTTGGAAGTACCTGGAGTCAGCTGAGTGGTGAACTCCCAATCAGTATCAGCATCGTCAGAATCCACACCATTAGGGATTCTTGATAAAGAACCATCGCCCACATCAACAGCTGTTGTTGCTGTACCTTCAACCAAATTCACAGGATTGCTGAAACCTAAATTTGCTGACGAAATGCTGCCTTCATAGCTCAATACATCAAACACCTCTTCTGTAGCTGTATTAACCAAAGCCATGCCATCGGGCCCGCCGTTTTGTACTGGTGTTGATAACACAATAAAAGGTGTATTTGCGGGTAACGTATTGGTATCAAAGGTGTCATCAACCAACACCAGATATCCGCCTGCTGGTAGAACACCTGCAGAAGCTAAACTTTCACTGGCATAAAATTGACTGTTACCACCATTGACCAAAATTAAGGCAATGTCGGCTAAATTGGCGTCGGCAACACCTGCATTGTAAATTTCAATAAACTCCGCGGCATCGGCTCCAGGCTGGTCATAATCGACTTCATTAATAACCAGTTGCACTTGACGACCTAAGTCATTGGCGCTTCTGGGTTCTATCTTATTGGTGTTTAAAGAATAGGCCAAGGGGCCACGAATGTAGTCCATGTTTTCATTTAATGTAACCGATGGTACAGGGGTATAAAAACGGTCATCAATGACCAACTCACCAGCCACTTCGAATTCACCAGAACCCAAGTCAGGATTGGTTACAGTCACATTTTGTACCTCAACCAAAACCGCGTTCAATGGATTAACACCCAAGGTATTCAAAGCTGCTGGTAGGGTAATCACTGGATTGGGTAATTGATTGCCTGTGCTTTGAATGGCATAGGTGGCATTTTGTAATTGAATTTCATCAAAAAAAACATTCACGGTTGCCGGATTGAGATCAACCCGATCGCCTACTTGTAACAAATTACAATCAACAGTGTTATCAAAAACATAAACAGCTGAATAATAAGCACCGTTGAAATCAGGATCTGCGTCAATGGTTTGAACATAGTAACCACTATCACCACAAGCGGTGACCAACATGTTTTGCAGTGCAACATCACCTGTTGCGAAACCTTGTTTAACATCATAAACGGTCACGAAAGCCGGTGGGCAATTGATGTTCACATCGGTGACATTGTTAAGAGGCATGATGCCACTTTCGTTGGTGACCGTGCAGTTGGAATTATCAATGCTGACCAGATAAGCCTGACCTGCCTCAACTGAATCAGTGGAAGTGAATGGACCATCCTGATTAACGACAGATTGCGCTACGCCATTCAAGCTGATTTCAATGGTTTCTCCCAAATTGGTTAAGCCTGATACGTCACCACCAACTGTAAAGCTGGGCTCAAAACCAGTGGTAAAAATTTCATCCTGCCCACTAATACCTGCAGAACAAATGAATATACCTACGATCAAAGCTCTTTTCTTCATGCTCACACACCATTAAAAAAACATAAACGATAACACAAACTTCTTTATTTTTCATTGCAGATGATTGTGATAATATTTATTTATGTCAAAGTTGATTCCACAAACACCTATACAGCGACTACTACATTGGGTTAAAGAGCGACCTAATGATATATATTTTACTCAGCCGATTGGCAGTGTAAGTATTGAATACAGTTGGACCAGGGTCTTGGATGAAGTGTCTAGAATGGCCAATTATTTGCAACAATATCCCAAAGGCAGCCGTATTGCCATTGTCTCGCTGAATTGTGCACATTGGGTCATGGTTGATTTGGCCATTCAGATGGCAGGCCACATATCCATCCCTATATATCCAACGGCTTCAAAAGCAACCATCCATAAAATCATCGAACACTCGGAAGCCAAAGCGGTGTTTTTAGGTAAAATGTTTGAACCTGATTTGGCCTTGGGTTTGTTACCGGCAGGATTGGATGTTTTGGCCATTTACCAGCCATACCAGGGACAACCGTATTGGGATGACTTGGTTAAACAATATGAACCCATCAATCAGGTGGCTGAAACTCAACCGAATGATTTGGTCAGTATTGTTTATACTTCTGGAACCACCGGAGACCCGAAAGGGGTGATGATTTCCTACCGTGCGGTAGGGGCGGCCATGGAGTTGATTAAAAGTATCATTGTGATCAATCAACAAGATCGATTTGTTTCCTATTTGCCGCTGGCTCATGTGGCTGAGCGAATGGCGGTGGGTTTTGGCGCCTTATATTATGGGGCACATGTTTCTTTTATACGGTCTTTGGATACGTTTACTGAAGATGTGCGAAAAGCAGCGCCGACCATATTTTTTGGCGTGCCAAGAATTTGGACCAAAATAAAAATGGCGATTGAATCAAAACTGGGTGGCCCCAGAGTGTTGAGTTCGTTATTAAGAACTCCCTTGCTGGGTGGATGGCTCAAAAGAACATTGTTGAAAAAGTTGGGCTTTCGACATGTGCGCTATGCCTTATGTGCCGCGGCGGCGGTCAATAAAGACGTGCTGAATTGGTTTGGACTATTGGGTTTAAAACTTAATGAGGCCTATGGCATGACAGAAACCTGTGGTTTATCGCATATGACCAAACTGTCAGACAGCAAAATCGGCAGCGTTGGAGAGGTTATCAATGGCTGTGAATGCATGTTATCTACTGAGGGAGAGGTGTTGTTACGTAATCCAGCACTGATGGATGGTTATTACAAAAGAGCGGATTTAACAGCCGAAGTGATTGATAAACAAGGTTGGCTACATACTGGAGATCTGGGAGAAATTGATGAAGAAGGTTATTTATACATCACCGGAAGGGTGAAAGACATATTTAAAACCAGTAAAGGCAAATACATTGCGCCGTTACCGATCGAACAAAGATTCCAGTCAGCGCTAGGTATTGAACATATGAACCTGATGGGTAATGGTTTTACTCAGCCATTTATGGTGCTCTCTGTTTTTGAATCAGATTATGCCCAAGCGCCAAAGAACTTGATTCCAATATGTGAAAAGATTTTGGAAAAAGTAAACAACACCTTGGAAACCCATGAGAAAATCAGTCATGTGTTTATTTCAAATGAGCCGTGGACCATTGAAAATGGCTTGCTTACGCCTACTTTGAAAATGAAACGTGATGCCATAGAAAAGTTTTATCAACAACAGGCTGAACGTTTGATGCATAGTTCTAACGAATACATTTTACTTATAGATTAATCAATATGAAAATTACCGGAACTTTTAAAGTTAATATGCAACCCCAGGCGCTCAGCTGTGAGGGTAAAGAAAACATCCAATTATCTCGCTTTGCTTTAGATAAAACCTATGAAGGGACGCTGTCGGCGACCAGTCAGGGGGAAATGCTCAGTGCCATGACCACTGTGCAAGGTTCAGCAGGATATGTGGCGATAGAACAAGTAGTCGGCACCTTAAAAGGAAAAAAGGGAAGTTTTGTTTTACAGCACTACGGCACCATGAGCCAAGGTGACAGCTACCTCAAGCTCGAAGTGGTGCCAGATTCCGGCAGTGGTGATCTCAAAGGTTTGAGTGGTGCCATGAATATCCGCATTGAAGATGGTCAGCATTACTATGATTTTGAGTATAGTTTGGACTGATATAGTTTCTCAACTTAATGGACTTTAAATCATCCGCATCCAGATAAGCAGAAAAGCATTGTGACAATTTAATGGTCTAGTTAATGCTGATGAGCTAACGGTTACATTTGTGTAAAAAATACTGGTGCCACAATGTGGTGGTTAGCTTTGAAATGTTATTTGCATGCTATTGGTTTTTAGGTCTTTTCTTAGCCGTATCCATATGACAAATCTGGTGAAGGGTGCAATCAATTGTGAGTAAATAGATGATTAAAGCCCATGCAGATGTTTTCCAAAGCAATAAAAGCTGTTAATTCAATTGATGCAGTCCATTACCCACCAATTGTGCACCACACAATAGGCGCCGCACAGAATCCGGGTTGTCTTCTGTCAATTGAGGCAAGGCAGCAATGAACTCCTCATCATATAAACCCAATGGCCAGCTGCAAATGAAGTTCGGTGTGGCTCCTGCTATTGAGTCGTGGCTTTGCCAAGCTTTCAAGCGCCCTTGTTGATCGGTAAAAATCATGCTAACGGCTACACCATCCACCATGCCATCGGCTTCAACACCTAATATTTCATACTCCCCGGAAAATTGAGTATTAGGCGACAACTTGATGTGATAAGTGTGGATGTATTGGTTAAATTTTTGTAACGGACCTAAACTTAACCATGATTGCTTATTGTCATTTGTTATTTTTAATTTGATGTGTGTTTGTCCATAATCCAAACCGTCATAAAAAACGGCCACATGAACTTCGCCCAAGGGGGGATTGTGTTGTCTGATTGAGGGTAAATTCTTATTGACAGACATAATGAGTTGTTGAGCAGGTACCCACTCATTAATTTGCCAATCTACGCAACCGAGTAAAAGCCCACAGGCAATAAAAATCAAGCCCAAACGTTGCTTAGGTGCAGGTTTTTGCTTAGGGCTTTTGATCAGGGCTTGGATGCGTTGTTTGATTTGTTTTGGATGCGAGTGCATGCCATTGAAAACCTGTTCGGCATTGGGGTGAACACTTGCCAGAATGGCTTGAACGTAGTGTATTCGATCATTTCCTTGTGTCATCAAATCCTGATCACAAGCCAGTTCAGTGACTATTTTATTACGTTTGAAAAGCCAATGAACCAGGGGGTGAAACCAGTAAACAATGCGTACCACAATCGCCAGCCACAAAAGCCAATGATCTTTTCTTAAATAATGGCATTTTTCATGATCAATGACTTGTTGCTGAGCCTCTTTGGGCCAATGCGTGATTGAATATGGCAACAAAATACAGCTGTGACCCCAGGCCATTAACATAGGGAATTCTGCTTCATTTGAGACATGAATCTTCAGTGAACCTGCATCGAATTGTTGTATTTCGGAGCGATTTTTTATTGCTTGTAATCTCAATATTTGGATCAGTTGCTTTGATATAGCCAGTATCACGCCAATAATCCAAATCAACCCAAACACATCCGAAAATTGCCATTTTAGTCGTAACTCTTTTGCTTCCATTGGTACCGGTTGATGCAAAAGTGAGTTGTCATCATTTATCTGTGGTATTGCTGTGTATTGTTCAGTTTCATAAATGGTTTGTGATGTATTTTGATCGTAGTCAATGTTGATGTGCAAGCTTGGTAACAATGGCGCCAACAAAACCAGAGTAAAAACCAAAGCGATGATTTTTTGTTGCCAATTAGGCGCTTGATTACCCAATACATGGGTGGCTATAACCCCCATCAATAACAACCAGGTGACTTCAGTCAAACCATTCATTGTGATGACTTTTGCTCTTTGAGTTGTTGGAGCTGATCCATCAATTCTTCTAATTCCTTGGCATCAAGATTCCTTGATTCCCGGTCAATAAAAGTAGCCATGGCATCCGAACTTGAACCCGAAAAAAAGGTATCAACCAATTTATGAAACAGATTGTCTGCAGCCTGTAATCGAGAATGGGTTGGTGCATAGACAAATTCACGACTGATGCGACTGTGCGTCACCAGTTGTTTCTCCTCCAAAATTCGTAAAATGGTACGAATGGTTGAGTTATTCAGCTTGTGGTCAAGCTGCTCTTCCAATTGCTTGGCTGTTGAGGGACCGTTTTTATATAACAACTCCAGCAGTTGTTGCTCTCGTTGAGCGGGGCCAAGACTTTGGTTTTTTTTACGACCTCTGGGCATAGACATTCAGGCTGATTAGGTTACCACCTTTTTAACACCAGCCTGAAAGTACTTCAAGTTAAATGTTTAAAAAATAACATTAGAGGTTAAAAAAACTCGAATTCATTTTTGAAAATTAAATCATCATTGTATTCATGGGCACCTGCATCGTAAGTACCAAACATATCAATGGTGGCTACATCATCATGTCCACGTTCAATTTTTAAATAATCAGTGGTTAGTGGTGATGCATTGCCAATGCCATTAAAATAGTCAATTGCGATTGCACCTGGTTTAAGCTGAAAATTCCATAACACAGGGTCAACAAACAGTCCATTATACTGGGTTACATTAATGGTTGCTGTGGCACCAGGCGCGTCAGATAACACACAAAAATATTCGTTACTGGCCTGATCGGTAGCAATACCTAAGTTAGCCACCAATGGGTTATGGACAATCGAATTATAGATGTCAATTCCTACATTGGTTCCAATACCAGATGATTTAAAAATGCTTTGATTGGTGTGATTACTGATGATATTGGTATATTTGATAGTGACATTACCCTCGTCACTGCGGATCACATTATCATTGGTAAATCCCATTGGAAAAATGGCCTCTTCAACAATCACTACAGTTTCAAAATTGGCCAATGAATTGCCTAAATAGAGCGAGGTTCCTTCATCTGCTCCATTTTGTGCAAACAGGGTCTTTTGAACGTTGATATTTGAATCGACACGGGCCCATATAGCACCGCCATAATCTGCAAAATTGGTATTAAATATATTACATCCAATCGGATAATAGCGACAGGCTCTGGCATTTTCTGCGGTTATGTTTAAGGTACTTTCCAATAGACCAATGGCGCCTCCGAGTTGAACTCCCGTGTTTTCAGTGAACTCTACTTGCTCCAAATTGATGGTACTTTGAACAGAAAAAATAGCACCACCACCTTCAGAGCCGCCATCGTTACTGGTAAAAAAGTAGGCAGAGCCACTTGTGCCCAGAGTCTCTCCATCTAATTCAACGGGACGCCCGTAAATAGATAATGTAACACCACCTCCAAGGTAAATAGCACCACCCCTGAAGCCAGCCGTATTTTGAATAAATCCATTATTGGTATTGGTGGAACCACCCACCAGGGTCATGGTTGCATTTGCGGCGAATATGCCTCCTCCCACTGCGAATCCATTGTTTGAAGTGACATTATTTTGTCTGATGGTGGTTTCTCCATACATCAGTAGTGAACCGCCATTGATGAATAAGCCACCACCGCCGTTAAATCCACTGTTTGCTGTGTTGCTGGCCAGATTGTACCCAATCAAACTGTCTTTAATGGTCAACTTGGTATTATGGGTGCTGCCATCAAAATACAAACCACCACCACCAAACGCGGTGTTCTGAAATAAACGGCTATGATCCAGACTCACATCAGCTTGGTTACTGGCATCAACATAAAGACCACCGCCGTTGGCCATTGTGTTGGTGGTGCCCATGTTACCATTTTTTAAGTCAAAGTAATTAATTTCAATGGTACCTGGTGATGTGTTTATGATGGTGACAGGTCTGCCATTACCAGCAACATCAATGGTAGTGTTTGGATAGGTGTCTTGGCTTATTATGCCTGCTGCACCATCAATGCAATTATCAAAACCTCCGCTTAAAATCATTGGGTGGTTGATGGTAATTCCGCTGGTCAGTGAAGTATCATTACTGACCCTGACTTCGGTTACGCCAGCTGTATTGATGGCATCTTGCAGAGAGCCGCTTTGAGTGAGGTTAAAATCACAGCTTGGATCAATACCTACGGTGACTATATTGGCTTTGGAAATGGATGCGATTAAACCTAGCCCAACAGCCCATAACAAATGTTTTTTGTTTATCATGATTTTTCTCCAGTTAAGTGCTAATAAATTAACATATAAGTGTTAAAAAATTAACAAATAAATGTAAACTAAGCCAAATGCGCATAATCAGTCACAGTTTTTAAAACGTTATTGTTATTAAATTAACATTTATTGCTTTTTAAAAAAAACTGTGCTGAGGTTTTATTCTTTGCTTTTTTTGCTTGGGTATTTTTCAGGTACTGGATCAAAGCCACCTTCACACATGGGCTGGCATCTGCCTAATCTTTTTAAGCCCAAATAAACACCTTTGAAAACGCCGAATTTTCGTACGGCTTCTATCATGTACTCTGAACAAGAAGGTTGAAATCGGCAGCGATTACCGAGTAGTGGGCTGATTAAGTATTGATAGCCTCTCAATATCGCAATGAAAATTAACCTGAAAGCCTTATGCATTGTATTCAACATGGACTATGAGTGCCAAATTAAGGCGCAGCTTGCATCTAATGGTAATTCATTGGAAAAAGCTGCAACGTAGAGGTGGTGCTCATAGCTCATGCCTAACTCATTGTGATCAAAAAGACAGGTCTTAATATTTTTGTCCATAATTTTGGTATTAAGTTTAATGTTTCAAATCTATAGTGTCATATTGATGCTTTGTGAGCAAATAAAAATATTAAGATTGAATATAGTGCCTAAGGTTGTCAGGTTAATATTTAAGTTCTTATCATTAAAAATGGTTGCTGAATGGATTTAATTCAGGTATAAAGTTCGCCTTAAAATTTTAAGTTGTTCAGTGGTTGCAATATAAACCATTGAAAAATTTGATACAGTAAATACTTTAGCACGCGATTTAAGTGTGCGTTGCACCAAAAGAGATAAAAATGGCAGAAAGAAGTATCAATGATTTGCCCGTAAAAAAAAAAAAAAAAATGGATTTGCCTGA
>JAGRJR010000086.1 GCA_020442635.1 Lysobacterales bacterium | reverse complement strand
GAGATAAAAAAACTATAAACTAGGTTCGAAACAACTAAATTCATGAAAATCAGAAGAAAAAAAATTTTTTCTTTCATTAAGCAAACTCCTATTGACTGTAATTGAAATTAGATATAATTAACTTGGAATATGAATTCCAACATTTTATAAATTGTAAAATTGAATTCCAGTAAAAACAGAACGGATTATATATAAATTAATAAGGAAACTCTCTGGTAATTGGTAATCCCCCCGAAAAATAGCTGACGTCAAAAGTGGAATTTTCTTATAATGAATTTTAAGGAGATTCACATGAAAAAATCGAGATATTCAGACAGTCAGATTCTGGCCATCATCAAACAAAATGAAGCAGGCGTTCCTGTTTCTGAATTATGCCGTGAACATGGTATGAGTTCAGCGACATTTTACAAATGGCGAGCCAAGTATGGTGGCATGGATGCATCTTTGATGAAGCGAATGAAAGAACTTGAAGAGGAAAACCGCAGACTTAAGAAAACCCAATCAATAGACATGCATCTAAATCAACATTTTCCTACAAACCTATCAGAAAACTGCCACAGAAAAATTGATGCTTTTTCATGAAAATACAGTTTTTACATGGAGAAAAGCATGACTGTAGCTCGAAATCAACAAATATGTGTTGAAGAAACGCCTTATTACCATATCGTTTCAAGATGTGTGCGAAGAGCATTCTTATGTGGAGAAGATTCCGTCACTGGCAAGTCTTTTGAACACCGCAGAAAGTGGCTGGTTGACCGCATTAAATTTGTTACTTCAATATTTGATATTGATGTCTGTTCTTATGCCATCATGAGTAATCACTTTCACATCGTTTTGCGGGTTGGTGACGCATCAGAATGGCCAGCCAATCGAGTATTGATGACTTGGCAATCTTTGTACTCTTTGCCGTTACTTTGTGACCGTTATCTCAAAGGTGAAATCAGCACCGAAGTTGAGCTTAAAAAAGTCAAAGAATATGTTGCTGAGTATCGCTCAAGACTAATGTCGGTTTCATGGTATATGAAGTCAATCAATGAATATGTTGCTCGTATGGCCAATGCAGAGGATCAATGTACCGGCCACTTCTGGGAATCCAGGTTCAAAAGCCAAGCACTACTTGATAAGCGGGCACTTTTGACCTGCATGGCTTACGTAGATCTAAACCCTATTCGTGCTGGTATGGCCAAAGCTTTGAGTGGTTCTGAATTCACCTCAATCAAGGAAAGAATTGAACAAAAAACAACCTGGCTTTCTGGCTTTGGTAAAGGTGAAAATGATCTCAATTTTTACCTATCAAGTTACATTGACTTAGTAGATGTAACTGGCAGATTTTTGAGGGATGATAAACGAGGTTATATTTCTTCAAAAACAGCTAAAGCCATTGATCAAATAGATATCAATCCTGACTCATGGATTGATGAATTAAAAGGTTTTAAATCCATCGGGTTCTCAGCTGTCGGAACAGCTGAGCAACTCAAGGAATTTTCAGAAAAAACCAAGCGTAAATGGACACTTGGACACACCTTAAAACCACAGCTGGAATAACCTAAACCAAACAGCCAAAACCTCCTTCGCCATCAAGCGACACCGTTCAACTCGGCTTGAATATTGGCTAAACCCTAAAATTCACAACAAACCAGCCAAACATCAAGAAAAGCATTCAAAACTGAACCTAAACCTAAGTGATTTTTGCCATAGTCATGACTATTTCAGATTATGAAAACCTCTATTCGATGCATGTCCTTGATTGACCACTTGATTGACCATATTCATGGTCATACTTTAAAAAAATAACCACGTCATCGGATACTTGATAGTGATAGTTACTGCTATCATCTAAACAAAGACCATCTTCTCCACAACCTCCCTGCATTTTTACGACAACTTCCTTTTTAATATGTTGACCATGGATTATTTCATCACTATCAATAATGTATGTTGTGACGGGTATTCGGGTATCTACTTTGTGTGTTGTTATTTTATCACCTGTTTTCACACCGACTTCAACAATCATACTTTCGGTTTGTGAATATTTACTTTTCACTTTACCTTTAATAATTAAATCTGAAGACCTTATAAGTTCATCAATGGGAACATCAATAAAAACTGATGCTATTGTGTTTGATAAAGTACACACCAGCATGATTGTAGGAAATAATAATTTTGTTTTTAACATGTGAAACTCCTTAATCAAAATGATTTGCAACTCAGAATATGTTGATTGACTTATCGTCTATTTGGACTTTCTAAAATTGTATTTTTTTAAATTTAAAATTTTAATTAAATTTGGGGGAATTGTCCTGTTCTTAAATTTCATTTTTCTTCCTTGATAATTTTGTTTAACTCGTAGATTGTAAGGATGTTTTGGGCTTCTCCAATTTTAATTTTATCTTTAGATTGGGGATTTTCAATATAGAGCACTTCTGAATCGTCAATTTTTTTAATCAGTTGGTTATTTTTCAGACTATATGCGGTTTCTCCATCGATGGTTGACATGTAAAAATCTAATTTATACATTTTTTTTAGTAATATGACCCCTTGCTCTCCCTTTTCATAGTCGTATTCTAAAATCCCACCTTCACATTCACCAAGGCTATTACAGCCGCCTTGCTTTTTAACTTCTATGGTTTTGTTGTCATAGTTTCCTTTTAAAACTTCGTCAATGCGAAAAACATATGTTGTATATATTGCACCAGATTTTGATCCTGTTTCTTCACCTTTCCCGTTTACAGAGTATTCAATAACGTCAAAGTCATTTTTAGAATATTTGTTTATTAAAGTACCTTTGATGATTAAACTAGATTTTTCGACATGTTCTTCAATTGTAGTTTTTATTAATACTGTTCCCGAAACAACCATGCTTAGGTGAATGAGTGCAATTGTTGTAAAAACTTTTACTAATAACATTTGTTAATCCTCCTGAATTAATTAAATTAAATTTTTGTATTTTTTAATCAGTTTTCTTCTGATGGTTATCGCCAATGCAAAGAATATTGAGCTTCAGTTTTTGAGTGACTTCTTAGATCTTTTATGAATATATTTTGAAGAGATTATTAGCTTGTTTTTTTGAATAATATGCTCCTCAAAAATCACATAGGTAGATGAAACATATAAAAATCCATTTAAAAAAGATTGGCAAAATTCATTTAAGATCTTGCATCTTAATTATTTTTGAACAAATTAAAAGAGACTTTTTACTCTTGAATCAATTTAAAGCACCTATGCAAAACAATCATAGATGAGTATAAAAATATAATACCTAAAGACAGCCTAAATACCTCACGTTAAAATTAAGCACCAACATACTGAATATATTCTTAGCATGTTCGATACAAAACGTGGGTGCCCAAAATTCTTCGTTAGAAGGAAGGACATGCAAAGAGGTATACATCAAGATTTTTTAATTTCTTATGTTGACTATTTATTTTTGCTATAGGTACTTATTATAATGACATCTCATTTATTTTAACCTGCCCCATGAAATTTTTAGTCAGTAATGATGACGGCGTTAATGCCAAAGGAATTAAATTTTTGGCCAATATGCTGGAAGAACTGGGAGAAGTGGTGGTTTTTGCCCCCAACCGTGACCGTTCTGGCGCCAGTAATTCACTGACTTTGGATCGGCCTATTCGGGTTGAGAAAATTGATGACAAGACTTTTAGTGTCTATGGCACACCGACCGATTGTGTGCATCTGGCAGTGACGGGAGTGCTGGATGAGGAGCCGGATATGGTGATTTCAGGGATAAACAACGCAGCTAATTTGGGTGATGATGTATTGTATTCAGGCACAGTGGCAGCTGCCATTGAGGGTCGTTACCTGGGTTTACCTGCTATCGCGGTATCAATTGTTCTGGATTCAGTTAAGGAAAACAGAAGGCCTCGTGATTATCAAACGGTGACGCATTTTCTGAAAAAAATCATACGGCATGTCATCAGCAACCCACTTCCCAAAGACACGATCTTGAATGTCAACGTCCCCAATTTGCCTATAGACGAAATAAAAGGCATGAAAATAACCCGTTTGGGGAACCGCCACAAAGCAGAAAATGCCATCCCAATTCGTGATCCAAGAGGCTTTAAAATGTATTGGATTGGCCCAGCAGGCCCGGAAGCCGACGCTGGTGTTGGTACCGATTTTCACGCAGTAAAGAATGGTTATGTGTCGATTTCACCGATGCAAACTGATATGACCAAGCATGGTTTTATCAACGACCTAGAGGAATGGGCCAACAAACTATGAATTCTTTGGGCATTGGCATGACTTCAGCACGAACCCGGCAACGTATGGTGGATCGCTTGCGTGACCGTGGTATTATTGATGAACGGGTGTTAGAAGCAATGGCTCAAGTACCGCGGCATTTGTTTGTCGATGAAGCTCTGGCACAACGAGCCTATGAGGACAATGCCCTGCCGATAAAATTCGGTCAAACCATTTCACAACCCTATGTAGTGGCCCGCATGACTGAAGAGGTCATCAAAAGCCAACACGCAAAAAAAGTATTGGAACTGGGCACTGGTTCAGGGTATCAAGCCGCTGTTTTGGGACAATTGATCGATGAGGTTTTCAGCATCGAGCGAATTGACAAACTCACACGCAGCGCCCGCCGACTTTTTATCAAACTGGGTTATCTAAATATTCGCTGTAAAACTGGTGATGGGTTTCAGGGCTGGCCAAGTGAGGCCCTGTTTGATGTCATTATCTGTACCGCAGCACCGGAAAAAATACCATTCAGTTTATTAGATCAATTACATGTTGGTGGCAAGATGATTCTGCCAGTGGGTGATAACAAGAAACAAAAACTGGTTGCCATTGTCAAAGAACCACATGGCTACCAGGAAGAAGTTTTGGGTGACGTGATTTTTGTACCGTTACTGCAAGGTGTGGTGAGGTGATGCGACACCTAACTTACCTTGTGCTGATGATTGGATTGGTGGCGTGTGCGCCTCGTCGTCCGGCGAAAGTGGATGAAATTGGCACTAAACCCCATCGTACCCATACCAGCAACTATGCCAAACACCAAAGAAATAATAAGCAAAACCAAACCCACAAAGTGGTCAAAGGTGATTCACTATACTCAATCGGTTTTCGCTATCATGTTGATTATAAAACCCTCGCACAAATTAATAACATCAAACCACCCTATCGAATTTACCCTGGCCAGACTTTACAGCTCACACCACCTAAAAACAAGGTGTTCAAACCAACCCAACAAACCACAGTACAAACCCAGCCTTTACAAACCAATCGACCCATCAACGCCAAAGTTGAAAACAAACCCACAAACAACAATAGTCAAACCACAAATAAGTCCCTTAACAAACCAATCACTCAAACAAGTAATAAACCGATAAATCAACCAGTAAACAAACCCATTATCCAAACAAAGCCACAGGACAAGCCACCTACGCAAAAACCTGTCAAAACCCCAATTAAAACAAACCTCAACTGGTTGTGGCCAACCGAGGGGAAAATACGCACCACTTTCCTCGCCAGTAATCCGGCACGAAAAGGTATTTCTATTGGTGGCGATGAAGGACAACCTGTTAAGGCTGCAGAGGCTGGTGTGGTGGTTTATAGTGGCAATGGTTTACTGGGCTATGGAGAATTGGTCATTATCAAACACAATGACACCTATTTAAGCGCCTACGGTCATAATAAAACACTGAAAGTCAAAGAAGGTGAAAACGTTACCCGTGGACAGGTGATTGCAGAATTAGGTTCCAGCGGCACCAACGTCAACAACTTACATTTTGAAATTCGTAAAAATGGCCAACCGGTCAATCCACTGGATTACGTGAAACCATAAAAAAACCGACATATGTCCTTATATGTCGGTTTAGAGGTGATTATCGGTTTTTTAAAAAATCAGAAATCAAAGTTTGAAGCAAAAATAGAATCGTTATGCATGTTGGCTACCGTACTCTTAAAATTCAAGCCATCATAGGACATACCCGTAACATATATTTCTTCAGTAATCGGATCGATGGTAACAGCCTCCGCAATATCCCAACGCACACTGATGTCAAATGTGTGTACCGCCTTACCTGTTTTAGCTATGCCCCAGTTGGTGTTTAAGTGACCATCAACGGTGTATTTGCTCAGACCAAAAGCTGACTTGGGTTGTCCACTTTCATCCCAGCTTATTGAACTCAGCACCAAAATTTGACCATCTTCTTCCAACAGCATATTGACACCAAAATCCCGAGTATCACCCTGGAAAATATATTGAAACCCTGTGGTTTGATAGCCTGTGCCATTGGTGCCAAATGAACTGTCCAACTCCCATTGTGAGATTTGATTCATCTTGTAACGAAAAACCACGCTATCAAATTCTCCTGCACCAGGTAAGGCACCGGTTCCTATCAAATAACTATTACCACCCAATACTGGCTCTTGATATACCACCAGATCATTTAAGAACTCTCGACTGTCAATAGCTATACCCTGACTGATTGTCGACCAGCTACGAACCAAATCACCAGCCAAATTAAATTCACAAAAACTCATGTTCCAGCCATCAGAATTCAATCCATTCCCCTCAAATGTTGACCCACCTACAATAAAACTGTTAGTTGGTCCATACCAAACAATGGCAGTCGGCATATCCCTACTACCAGATACATTATTTTGATCAAAGTAACACTGCCGTTTACCATCAACACTGAACCCAGTGTCGATGGACAAAGCACCTGATACTGGATCCGCATTAAGTACTGCAATACCATAATCGGTGTCGTTGGCATTGCTCAATTCTACTTCTGCGGTAATAGCAAGTTTATTGATTGAAGGCACATACACCATATCAGCAAAATCGTCGTCTCTTCGATCATTGGTCGCACCCAAATCAAAATCTATCTGCTGATTACCCACAATCACGCCATTAACATTAATATGGTATACATAGAGATCTGACTCACAATCGTTGGTGGCTTGACAGTACAATCTTGAGTAACCAACAAAAACACCATCACTAGAATCCATAATGATCTCATAATTTAATTGTGCCTGAGGTGCCGGAGGAATACCTAAGTCCATGATGCCATCAAAATCAAACGAATGATCCAAAGTACCATCAGGTAACCTGCGTTCAACCCGAGCCACCAGTTCAGTGTTGCCATTCAAATCATACTGATGGGTTCCAGCGATCAGTATTCGCCCCTGAGAATCCACCGCCACATCAGATCCATACCAGTGGTAACCCGGTTGACCACTTAAGTCCCAACCATCAGTGGTACCATCCTGACTAAAAGTATCGTCTAAAGCACCCAAATTGATTGCTGAAGCAGTTCCGATAAATCCCATCAAAGCTAATCCGTGTTTAGCCCATTGTTTCATTTTCTTTTTCATCTTTTTTTCCCAAAATAAATTAAATGTGTCTCATCAGGAATTACGATGGGAGTCTCGGGTACAGGACACACTATTATTGAAAAAAGAAAAAAACCTATTGTTTGCCTATTGAGAACAACCTTTTAAGGTCAGTTGGCCCCAAGGACAAGAATGTGTTTTTTTAACTCATACTGATGGTTATAAAAAAACGTTACCAAAGGTCCGACCAACACTTTTGGGGTTCAATGTAAGAATGAAGAAGATTCTGATGTGGATTTAAAGTTAAGGCAATCCAGCTGCTTGATAAGTTTTTTGAAGCCAATAAGCTGAATATAGGCTAAGCAATATTAACAGAGCAGGCAAATAAACCTTTAGATGAGTTATATTTTTGATCACAAACCATAAAAAAAACACCGCACAAATGAAAGTAGCACCATATTTCACAGTCTTGGGAACCACTTGAGGGAAAAGGAATAAAAAACTGAACAACAAACTACCAAATACACCTACCATTGCAATTCGTTGGTCTTCAAAAACGGCTTGAAGCAACAAATAGACCCAACTGACCACCCCAACAGCAACCGTCAAGGCAATCAGCCAGCCGTACTCCAACAACATTTCTGTTTGATTCATCGGCTTTTCTTTAATGCCGGCACTGTATTATTAATGGCTATCAATACATCCTCACCAAATTTTTTACACCTTTCAGGTGACCAACCATAATCTTCATCAGGCAAATTATGGTTGTCTTTAAATGGCATTTCTACTGTGTATGAAAGGGTATTGAATGTTTGCCCTATATAATTCGTGGCAATACGCAAATCTGCTTTTCCAGGTTCGTCATCTTCGTATTTATGCACATCCTGAAAGTCCGGACTGCAAGCTGACCAGGCTGCTTTGAAAGTGTCCTCAAGATTTTTTAATCTTTCACTGTAATTCGGATTGCCTTCACATCCTGCTACAAAATTATAAGGAATACCTTCATCACCGTGAATATCCAAAAACAGATCTAAACCATGTTTGTGCATTTGTTCCCTAACCAAAAACACTTCCGGACTGGCTGCCATGCTTGGCTCCAACCATTCACGATTCAAATTAGCACCTGATGCATTGGTCCGTAAATTTCCACGATACGCACCATCAGGATTCATATTAGGCACAACATAAAATCGACATTGTTGCAACAATTGTCTCGAAGTTGGGTTGTCTTGATCCAACAAAGACTCCAAAAAACCTTCTACAAACCATTCTGCCATGGTTTCACCTGGATGTTGGCGGGCAATCATCCAAATATTGAGTTTATCCTCAACATCAACTTCTTCATCCTCAATGATCAGCATATCAAAATCTCTGCCATCAAGCGTTTCACCGAGGTTTTGTATTGAACACAAATCTGATTGTTGGGAAAAGGCCAACAAATTCAAATGTCTTTCAAAAGGATATGGCGCAAAATAAGCAAAGTAGATGTCATCAGTGTCAGTATTAAACTCAACAGTCAACTGCTTACCATCAAATTCCGTAGGAATGCGAAACCACTCCTGACGATCTGTTGAAGCGCAAACATCATAATCCTTCCATCCCTCAACATAAGAAGTTTCAGCAGCATTAATGAATTTCAACACACAATCCTGATTTTTCACCCCTTGCACCCGAAAATAAAACCACTGCAAAAAATCCGAGTGCGAATCTTTTTTGATTTTGACCTGTATATCTGAAACATTGTCCGCTTTAACCACTTCAATGCGGCCACCATCAAATTGACTGCTGATTTTCATTGTGTTTTCCAAGGAGTAAAAAAAAGGGCATCTTGTCACAGAAACCCTTTGATGTAAATGTCAGTGTGGCTTATTTAGTTTTTTTCAATCTCTCTACTCCAATGGATTTCAAGATAAACTTCTCCCAAAATGGTTCACTTTTGCCCTTCCTGACCTTATACAAAAAATATTTCTCAAAAGCTACTTTTGCCAAGTGTACCCATTTCCCACTGCCCGACCAGTTAAGGTTCCTGGGAGGTATTTGCGGTTTCGCGATAAAAGCCACACCACCATTTCCAAAATCAGCCAAACAAAATGCACTCAATGTGGCCTTAGTCGAAGGTTCTTGGCCATCGATCATGGCCTTAATATTGTGCGCTGTCGCAGTTACCATAGATTCGATCATGTACCCAGTTTTAGGCACCCCAACTGGGACTGGGGTTCTACCCAGGGGAGGAATAGCTACACAAACACCTACTGAGAACACATTCGAATAAGTGGGGTTCTGTTGGTAGTCATTAGTCAAGATAAAGTCTCTTGGATTAACCAGACCTTCAATCCCCGCAACAGCCTCTATACCTCTGAAAGCCGGTAAAATCATGGCATGTTTAAAAGCCAAAGGGTCATGATTAATTTCTTTACCATCAGGAAAACATTCCGTCACCAGCATCTCAGACTCTTTAATTTCGCTGATCTTGGCGTTGGTTATCCATTTAATGTTAGCGTCTCTTAGCTTGGATTCAAGTAAACTTTTGGTATCACCAACACCGTCGAGACCCAGATGACCAATATATGGCTCTGAAGTCACAAAAGTGATAGGTACTTTGTGTCTGATTTTGCGTTTGCGTAAATCAGTATCTAGAATTAAAGCATATTCATAAGCAGGTCCAAAACAGGATGCCCCTTGCGCTGCACCAACAACGATTGGGCCAGGATTTTCTACAAACTTTTGCCATTTTTCACCTGCAATGGTCGCATGATTGGTGGCACAAATTGATTCGGTATATCCGTTAGGACCCAAACCTTTGATTTCATCGAAAGCCAATTGCGGACCTGTCGCTATTACCAAATAATCATAATCAACAATTTCGCCGTTGGCTGTCGTAATTTGATTATTTTCTGGAATGACCTTGGTGGCAGCAGAGTGAAGAAATTCAATGTTCTTTTTCTTAAACATGGGAGCCAAATCAACTTTTATTTGTTTCTCTGTCCTCCAATTGACTGCAACCCATGGGTTTGATGGCGTAAATTCAAACCAGTCTTTGTCATTAATAACCGTAACCTGATGTTCTTTACCCAAAATTTCTTTGGCTTCAAGCGCCATCGGTATGCCACCAATACCTGCGCCAAGCACCACTATTCTTGCCATATTGTCCTCCAGTTAAATATAAGTCATATCTAATTTAGTTTATTCTAATGTTTGATGCGAGTGATTTCAACATAATTTCTTGCGATAACCAACAAAAAACCGTAGCATGATAGAAAACATATCACTGATTTTGAACAAAATAAAACATCACTTTTATTGAATTCAACACCAAAAAAACATTCAATATGTAGAAAATAGATGATTTATTAACATAATGTAACAACAATATGCTTGATTACTCTGCTGAGAAGTGTAAAATCAGCGCATGGTCAGTGGCGCCTTCCCCCTTTATGCCACTGACCGCACGGGAGGCGGTTATTAACTGTCTCCCGTTTTTTTATCCCAGCTTGTTCCCGCATGACGTTGTTTTCAATGCCTTCAGACTTTATAATGCCGGCTTTCAAGAACTGGTTGTCAGCATGCAACTTTCAGAATTAACCGCAATTACCTCTGTCGATGGCAGATACCACAGCAAGACTAAACAATTTGGCCACATTTTCAGTGAATATGGTTTAATCAAGAATCGCTTACTGGTTGAACTGAAATGGCTCATTCATCTGAGCCAGACTGATGGCATTGACGAAGTTAATCAATTGGATCAGAAAGACATTGATTGGGTTATTGCCATTTATGATAATTTCACACCAGCTGAAGCTCAAAAAGTCAAAGACATCGAAGCCACCACCAATCATGATGTCAAAGCAGTAGAGTATTACATTAAACAACAACTCAGTTCCCACCCTGAATTAAACAAGATCAAAGAGTTTGTGCATTTTGCCTGCACCTCTGAGGATATCAATAACCTGAGCTATGCACTCATGCTTAAAGAAGCCAGAGATACAGTCTTTATTCCAACCATCCAAACCATCATCACCAAATTGGCTGATATGGCACTGGAATACGCTGATCTGCCGATGATGGCCAAAACCCATGGCCAACCAGCTTCACCCACCACCATGGGAAAAGAATTGGCCAATGTAGTGTTTCGTTTGAAATACCAGCTCAAGCAATTGGCTCATATCACCCTGTTTGGAAAGCTGAATGGAGCAGTAGGTAACTTTAATGCGCATTACAGCGCTTACCCGGAACTGGACTGGCCAAAAATTTCAGAAGATTTTATCAGCGAATTGGGGTTAACTTTTCATCCGTTCACCACCCAGATAGAACCCCATGATTTTGTCGCTGAATTGTGTCATAACATGATACGCCTGAACACCATTCAACTGGATTTGGCTCGAGATGTTTGGGCTTATATCTCCAATGGTTACTTCACCCAAAAAACGGTGGCCGGTGAAATTGGTTCATCTACAATGCCGCACAAAGTCAACCCAATAGATTTTGAAAATGCAGAAGGCAACCTGGGTTTATCTAACGCCATATTGAATCATCTGGCAGAAAAATTACCAGTTTCTCGTTGGCAACGTGACTTGACCGATTCAACAGTCTTACGTGCCTTGGGTTCTGCATTTGGTCATTGTGCCATCGCCTGGGCTTCGTTGAGCAAAGGCTTGGATAAACTGGCTATTAATGAAGAGATGTTGTTACACGATCTGGATAACAACTGGGAGTTGCTGGCAGAGCCCATCCAAACTGTGATGCGTCGCTACGGCATTGAGAATCCTTATGAAAAACTCAAAGAATTGACCCGTGGTCAAAAAGTTGATCAACAACAAATGCAAGTCTTTATTCAAGGTTTGAACATTCCTGCTGAAGCCAAAGAACGTTTGTTAAAAATGACACCTGCTAACTACCTCGGTAATGCCAAAGACCAAGCCAAGCGTATTTGATGGGCAAAACATCTCTGCCAGTGAGTTTTTTCAAGCTCACTGGCAACGTTCACCCTTTTTATTTCGCAACACTTCCCTTAAGCTGAATTATTTACCAAGTATTGAACAACTCTTCGAGTTAGCATCTTGGGAAAATGTGCAATCAAGAATTGTGTTTTCTGAAGACGATGTTCACTATCAAGCGATTTACGATGAACCGGAAGCTTGGGATGAAGTAACTAACTTCAAACCCACGTTATTGGTCTCTGACATCGAAAAATGGCATCCCAAAGCCATGCAGATCATGTCATGGTTCCCGTTTATTAAAAACTGGCGTTTCGATGATTTGATGATGTCCTACGCACCCAAAGGGGCTTCGGTCGGCGCACACACCGATCACTATGATGTGTTTTTAATTCAAGTTCAGGGCACCCGTCAGTGGTCTTTTGATGACCAGCCTTTAGCTAACAAGGAAGTCGTTGAGAACAGTGAGTTGGCCGTTCTGACCAATTATCAACCTCAACACAGTGTCGAGCTGAAGCCGGGAGACATTTTATACCTGCCTCCGGAAATTCCACACCATGGTGTTTCAACCTCAGATGATTGTGTGACATGCTCAATTGGGTTGCGTGCCCCAGCTGACTCTGAGTTGCTCAACAGTGTCATTGAGTTGTTAAATGAAAGCAGCAATGAAGCACATCGTTTTACAGATGCAACCTCGCATGCTAGACCTGACAATGCCATTGGTTCTCATGAAATAAAATACCTCAGATTGCGTTTGCAACAAGTCGCCGACTTAAGTGATGAGGCTTTGGCCCAACTTTTTGGCCAGACAGTGACCAACTACCGGGTGTTTGAGGATACAGATCAC